>NZ_AP024908.1:300000-600000 GCF_024347135.1 Vibrio spartinae
TTCCAGTCCACACCAAGCAGACGAATCCAGTCACTGACGATACCGATGGTCGGATCGAACAGAAATAGCCACAGTGAGCCTGCAACCACCGGGGCGACGGCATACGGCCAGATCAGCAGGGTTCGGTAGGCCAGTGCCCCGCGGACAACATTCTCGGCCACGCCCGCCAACACCAGCGCACTGATTAACGCCAGACAGGCGACCGCACTGCTGAACACAAAGGTGGTCCCGAGTGAGCCAAGATAGTGACTGTCGGCAAATAAGCGCAGAAAGTTTTCGGCGCCGACAAACTCGGTTGATATGCCAAAGGCATCTTCGAGCTGGGTGGACTGCACAATCGCTTGTCCGGCAGGCCAGAGAAAGAACACAAACGTAATAAATAGTTGAGGTGCAATCAGCATCAGTGGTAACCAACGATGCTTAAACACCACTTGAGATGACATCATAATTCAGTCACTTATTTCAGGTGAAAGCGGATCGAACCGATCCGCTTGTGTCGCATGGTGCATATCATGAATTTGCGTGAAACCGGTTATTTTTGCGTCCGTTCAAAGCGGCGTAATTGTGCATTGCCGCGTTTGACCGCATTGTTGAGTGCTGTTTGAGCCGATTCTTTGCCAGCCCAGACCGCCTCAAGCTCTTCATTAATAATGTCACGTGTCTGAAGGAAGTTACCGAAGCGGATTCCTTTTGAGTTTGCCGTTGGTTTTTTTGATGTCATCTGAATGACAGCAACTTCCGCCCCCGGGTTTTTCGCGTAGAATCCCTGCTGTTTGGTTAGTGCGTACGCCTGTTTGGTGATAGGCAGATAGCCGGTGAACTGGTGCCAGTCCGCCTGAACTTTCGCACTGGACAAGTATTTAAAGAATTTTGCAACTCCTTTGTACTCGGCTTTGGCGTGACCTCTGAGTACCCACAGTGAAGCGCCACCGATGATGGTATTTTGCGGCGATTTGATCACATGCGAATCATAAGGAAGCTGGGCAACACCGACATCAATGCCTTTCATGTTTTCTTTAATCCCGGCCAGACCGGCAGAAGAGCCCATGCTCATCGCGCACGTTTGGGTATAGAACAGCGGCATCGCATCAGACTGACGTCCCCCATATTTGAAGACCCCGTTTTTTGCCCACTGCGCCATCTGGTTGATATGGTTGACAAAAGGTTTGGTGTTGAATTCGAACTTGGTTTTCAGGCCGCCAAAGCCGTTGTTTTGCGTTGCCATCGGAATGTTATTCCGCGCACCGAAGTTCTCGATCTGAGTCCAGGATTGCCATGTGGTTGTGAAACCGCATTTTGCCCCGGATTGCAGCAGTTTCTGCGACACTTTGCCCATGTCATCCCATGTTTTCGGTGGCGTGGTAATGCCGGCTTTTTGAAACATATCTTTGTTGTAGTACAACACCGGGGTTGAGCTGTTGAACGGCATGGACAGCATTTTGCCATCGTTGGTGGTGTAATAACCGGTCACAGCGGAAAGATAATCGTTGGGGTTAAATGGTTCTTGGGTATCTTTCATCAGTTGATAAACCGGATAAATCGCTTTTTTGGCGCCCATCATGGTCGCAGTACCGACTTCGAACACCTGCACGATTGCCGGCTGTTCTTTGGCCCGAAAAGCGGCAATGGCACTGGTCATCGTCTCCGCGTATGTGCCTTTGTACACCGGTTTGATTTCGTATTGATCCTGACTCGCATTAAAATCGGCGGCAATCTGGTCAACTTTTTTCCCTAAAGCACCGCCCATGGCGTGCCACCATTGAATTTCAGTTTTGGCAAAGACCGGTGCGCTGACCAGGGTCGTTGCAAGCGTCAAACCAATGAGTTTTTTAAGCGTCATGCTAATTATCCCTATCATTCTCATTTAAAATTCAAGCGAACATTCACTTGGCGTGAAAGTACCTGATTGATGTTCATATGAACGTTACGCAAGCAAAATGACGCTTAAATGACAGATAAATGAATTTATTTGAACCCTATAAACTGTCATTTGAACGTAATCTTTCCGTCACATCGGTTTGGAATGCTTCTTACATCGATGAAGGAAAAAGCATCCGTGAGGAAGATAATTATGCAGGTCATGGCGCACCGGGGATATTCGAGTCAGGCACCGGAAAATACGTTAGCCGCATTTAAACGAGCCATTGCGTTCGGCTGCCAATGGATTGAGTTGGATGTGCAGTTAACCGCAGATCACATTCCGGTCGTGATTCACGACCAGACATTAGAACGTTGCACCAATGGCGTGGGTCAGATTGGTGAACTGACATTCAGTGAGCTGACACAATATTCGGCGGGTCATTGGTTTGATCAAGCATTCCGTGATGAGACGGTGCCAAGTTTAGAAGCGACCTTGCAACTGGCGAAACAGCATCAGATCAACCTGAATATTGAGCTAAAGCTGTATCCCGGAGATGACGAAACGCTGCTCTGCCAACGGGTGGCGGCGGTGATTGATGCGGTCGGAATTGCTCAGGAACAACTGCTATTTTCCAGTTTCAGCGTGACGGCACTGGCTGTCATGCAGCGGGTGATGCCAGCCATTCGCCGTGGGGTGTTATGGGAAACCATACCGAGCGATGCTTTTGAGATTCTGGAGGCGTTAGATGCCTTTAGTGTTCACTGTGATTATCGTCATTTGGATGAACCGCAGGCCGCCGCGATGAAACAGCGTGGTTATGCGCTGTATTGTTATACGCCGAACCATCCGCTGGATGTGGCCGAGCACTGGCGGTGGGGCGTGGATATGATGATTACGGATAAACCGCACTGCTATTCACCACAGTTGACCGGTGACTGATGGCAGATTTAACCGTTCGCCAAGAACAAATTCTGGCGCTGGTCCATCGTGATGAATATTGCACCATTGAGGCGCTGTCACACCATTTTGCGGTGACGACGCAGACCATTCGTCGTGATATCAATGCACTCTGTGCGATGGGGCTGGCAAGGCGACATCATGGCGGGGTCGGTTTACCGGCGACACTGTCGAATCGCAGCTATTTAGCACGTCAGGCAACCGATCAGGCCGAAAAGCGCCTGATTGCTGAACGTGTCGCACCGTTGATTCCTGACGGAAGTACCGTCTTTTTAGGCATCGGCACGACAATCGCCTTGATTGCGGAACGTTTGGTGCACCATCACGAACTGCGTGTGGTCACCAATAATTTTGAAGCCGCGCATATCCTTTCTCAAAATGAACACATGGAAATCTGGCTCCCGGAGGGACGGATACGCAGTCATGACGGAGATATCGTCGGTGACCATGTCAGCCAGTTTTTTAGTCGCTTTTCCGCGGATATTGGCATTATTGGCTGTGCTGCGGTCAGTCACTTGACGCAACCACCGATGCCCGGCCGCTTTGAAACTGAATCGGCGGAATTTGCCATGGAATATGAACTCCGTGAGGCTGCGGTCAGTCAGGCGATTGTTCATCACTCACAGCAGAAATGGCTGGTGGCCAGTCAGGCGAAATGGCAAAGAAAAGCCAATGCAAAAGTGATTGCGCTCAACCAGTTTGATCGTCTGTTTACCGCGGAATCATCACACGATGAATGGACCGACGCATAGCGGTGGTGTTTGCCTCACACCGCTTATCACTTCATTACACCATTTGTTAAGCCATTACATCATTGGTCACATTATTGGCGTACCGTTTCAAACGGTCATTGATGAAATCGGAGTGCTGCGGTCAGTTGTTGTGTGATTTCATCAATAAACACGCGCACGCGGGCTGGCATGTAATGGGTTTGTGCATATTGCATGACAATCGCACCGTGATAGCTGCTTTTAATCGACCAGTCGGGTAATAACCGGACGATTTCACCACTGGCTAACGCTTCCCGAACCACAAAGTCGTGAAAAATCCCGATGCCCAGCCCATGTTTGACGCCGTTAAGCCGCATCTGTGAATGATTGACGGCATAGCGTCCGGTGACGGTGACCGTATGGGTTTCCTGCATGTGCATGAATGTCCAGATGTTATCTTTATTATGTTCGGCCAGATAGAGACAGTCATGGTGTTTTAAGTCTAATGGATGGGCCGGCTGGCCTCGCTCAGCCAGATAAACCGGGCTGGCACACAGCACTAAATTCGTCTTGCCGATTTCTTTCATCACCAGACTTTCATCGGGTTTGTCGGTTAAACGAATGGCGACATCAATATTGTTTTTAAACAGATCAATATGGCCGTCCTCGGCGCGTAAACGCAACTGAATATCCGGATACTGTTTGAGGAAGGGGACGACCAAAGGTTGCAGGACTGAATTGAGAAAGGCCTCCGGCGCTGCGACCGTCAGGGTTCCCGACGGATGAATATGCTCCGAGGTTGAGAGATCAACTGCCTGCTGAGCTGCTTGCATCATCACCAGACATTGGTCATAAATCTGTTGACCTGACTGGGTAATCATTAGTTTGCGGGTGGTTCTTTCCAACAATTTGACGTGGAGCGATTGTTCCAGTCTGGTAACTAACTTACTCAGGGCGGAAGGCGTGACCCCCAGTTTCGCGGCTGCTGCTGTGAAACTGCCTTCATTCACAATCAGAATGAAGGTTGCCAAATCCGGTAATAAGCTGATTAATTGTGCCTGAAGCATTGAAATAGACCATCCCGTCAAAAAGGTTGCTGAGCCTATCATACCGGAGTGCTGTCGGGGACGGGTAGTGCGATGAGCAGCAGCGGTTTATTTTATGTTAAACTGTCGGTTCATTTTCGAGGATAGATCGCGGGATTAGGCGTGATGTGTGCGGACGTGATGTGCTCGGATAAAAACCTGCACACGACAGAAACATGCGATTGAGAAAAACATGATTGATAGATGAGTTTGGGAAGGACATGAGAAAAATTGCCACACTGGGGCCGCAGGGAACATTTTCGGAAACCGCAACCCGTCGCTATATTGCCGGGCTGTCAGCATCAGCGACGAATACGCCGGCACTGCCATCCGAGTTGGTGTATTTCCCGACCATCGAACGGGCGTTGGCTGCGATTGGTTCGGTTTGTGATGTGGGTGTGTTGCCGATTGAAAATTTCTCTGAGGGCTTTATTCCATCCGTGCTCGATCAACTGATTCATGCGGATCTGAAAGTCATCGGTGAAGTGATTCTCCCGATTCGTTTTGCTTGTGTGAGTACGGTTGCGTTGAGTGAGATTCAACAATTATTTGTTCAGTTCGTCGCGAAAGGGCAGTGCAGTCGTTTTATTGAATCATTGGGACCCTGTCAGATTGTTCTGACCGAGAGTAATACCGAATCGCTGGCTTTGGCTCGTCAGGCATCACAACCCAGTGCGGCCATTGTGCCGGCGGATCATGTGCAGCAAGAGACGTTTGCTGCAGTGGTTGAGAACGTCAATGACTATGAGAATAATCAGACTCGGTTTTTGGTCTTTGCTGCCCAACATTACCCGGAGACTTATGATGCTGAAGCCGACTATAAAACCAGCCTGATGGTCGTCGATGAGCATGATCACCCCGGTTTTCTCGGTGAGATTCTGACTTCTTTCTCCCGCCGGAAAATCAATCTGACGTCGATCATTTCCCGGCCGACCTGCACACAATTCGGTAAATATCACTTTTTTATCGATTTGGACGGCCACCACCAAGACTCAGCCGTCGCAGCGGCTCTGACCGAAATCGAGGCAATCAGTAAAGTAAAATGTCTCGGTTCTTATTTGAAAGCCCGGGTCCTTGAGCGGTCGCGTTTTTGAATGTCTGAACCGGCTAGCAATTCAAAATACCAAGCATTTTGAGTTTACGGTAGATCGTATTGCGGCTGACACCGAGTAACCGGGAGGTCTGGCTGATATTTCCCTGAGTTGCCTGATAGGTTTGCAGCAAACGGTTTTCGACCGTGGTTTTTAAATCTGGCATTCGCTGTGCTTTGCTGACCTCTGGTGGTGAGGTGTCCGCCAGTTGAATCGATGAGGGGTCGGTTGGTGGTGCTGACGTCGTCAACGATTTCAGAATATGACCGGGCATATGTGCCAGTTGTAGTAACGGCTCGTCGCTGGTGAGCAGGCAAGTGACTTTCAGCATATTATCCAGTTCGCGAATATTGCCCGGCCAGAGATAAGCTTGCAGAATGTGCAGTAGTTGCGGACAGATTTGTTGCTGATTGAGACGATACTGACGGTGAATCTGTTCAATCAGTTGGGCTTTATCCTGCCGCTCCCGCAGTGGCGGTAGTTCGAGCACCAGCCCGTTGAGCCGATAGTAGAGGTCTTGGCGGAATCGTCCGGCTGCGACTTCTGCGGTTAAATCCTTATGGGTGGCCGCGATGACCTGAATATTGACCGCTTGACTCTGACCCGACCCAACCGGAATCACTTCTTTTTCTTGTAAGACATGCAGCAGGCGACATTGTGCATCCTGCGGCATGTCGGCAATTTCATCGAGAAACAACATACCTTGATGGGCTTGGCGGATTTTACCCTGATAACCTTTAGGGCTCGCCCCCGTGAAGGCGCCGGCAACATAACCGAATAGTTCGGATTCGATCAGATCTTTGGGGATCGCGCCACAATTGACGATTACCAGCGGATGATGTTTGCGTGAGCTGTGCTGATGTAAGGCTTTGACGAATTCATTTTTACCGACCCCGGTTTCTCCGAGAATCAGCAAAGGAATATCTTTATCGATCAGTTTATGCGCCTGTTGCCAGGCTTGTTCAATCCGGTCATCGCCGAAATGAAGTTCACAGGATGTGGTGAATGCGCTGGCCGCGCGAAACGTGCTGGATTTTGTTGCAGCGGATTGGAGAGGCTGTTTTTCAAAAACCAGCGCCCGGTCTTGCTGTTGTAATAGGTTCTCAATGGACAGCCCAATAATGTTGGGGCGTTCAAGTAACTGAAATGCAATGTGGTTATGCGCAAGAACTTTACCGGATGCGTCCGCAACCAACACCCCCTGCCAGCCGCTGTTGAGTAAGTTTTTTTCACAGGCCAGATTGATTTTAACCGCACCGTCAGGGATATCGCATAAAAGATGGTTTTCCACCTGTTGAACCATATTCTGCACCAGCATTTGCGTGGAAAGATCATGCTGCTGTTGTTCGCTGGTAATATCCAAAATACCGATGAGTTGCCCGTGGTGATTAAACACCGGACTGGCAGAGCAGCTAATAAACTGGTGCTGATGAACGTAGTGTTGTTTGCCGATAATCGTTAATGGTCTGGCTTCGACAATCGCAGTGCCGATGGCGTTGGTCCCTTTGAGGTTTTCCTGCCAGCAAACACCATTCTCTAATGCGATCTGAGTCAGGCGTTCTTGAAACCGTGGTTGCCCCCAGCTTGCCAGAATGACCCCTTCCCGGTCGGTCAGGATCAGGCGACTGTCACTATGCGCAAACATCTGATTAAACAACGGCACCGCATAAGTTTCGACAGCTTGAATCAGCGGGTTCACCGACCATTTCCGTTCTTTGAGTTCCGCACCGGACATGATGATGTTGTCAGGTTGTCTACGCTGTTTTAAACCGGCTTGATGACAGCGATCCCAAGAGGATGTCAGCCAGTCACCAGCAGAAAATTGAACATGTTGCATCACTGTTTCACTCTTTCACATGAACGGTGTTCCATTTTGGAACACTTGAACAATTTGGAGAGAATCATTGGGTTATCCCAACACCAATGGGTTACTGTTGTTATTTTTTGTTAATCATAGTGTTACAAAAAGGTAACAACAAGCTTTTCCATGCTGGCCTGTGATTTGCGTTACACAGAAAATAACAGGTAAAACAGAACGTCTGAATAAGCTCATCATAAACAATCTCATAATAAATAATGTCATCACAAAAAATGACATGAACGTGAACGATAAAATCGGCCAGAAGGAACGACATATGATTTATGCGCAACCCGGAACAACAGATGCAATCATCAACTTTAAATCCCATTATGATAACTATATTGGTGGTCAGTGGGTCAAACCGGTTGGTGGAGCCTACTTTGACAATATTTCTCCGGTGAATGGTCAGCCTTACTGTCAGGTTGCCCGCTCTTCGGAAGCAGATATCAACCTTGCTTTGGACGCAGCGCATGAGATTCGTGCTCAATGGGCTGCAACATCCGTCACTGAGCGTGCCAACATTCTCCTCAAAGTTGCCGATCGCATTGAAGCACATCTGGAAGAGCTGGCTGTTGCTGAAGCATGGGAAAATGGCAAACCTGTCCGTGAAACGCTGGCTGCGGATCTGCCGCTGGTGGTGGATCACTTCCGCTATTTCGCCGGTTGTATTCGTGCGCAGGAAGGGTCAGCCGCAGAGCTGGATAGCACCACGGCAAGTTATCATTTCCCTGAGCCGATCGGCGTCGTCGGACAAATCATTCCGTGGAACTTCCCGATGTTGATGGCGGCCTGGAAACTGGCACCGGCACTGGCGGCGGGCTGTTGTGTGGTATTAAAACCAGCAGAACAGACACCAACGTCTATACTGGTACTAATGGAAAAAATTGGTGACCTGTTGCCACCGGGTGTCGTCAACGTCGTCAACGGATATGGTGCTGAAGCCGGACAAGCATTAGCCGTCAGTAACCGCATTGCCAAACTGGCGTTTACCGGTTCAACCCAAGTGGGCAACCATATCTTGAAATGCGCAGCCGATAACCTGATTCCATCAACCGTTGAGTTGGGTGGTAAATCACCAAATCTCTACTTCTCCGATATTTTCGATTACGAAGATGAATATTTAGAGAAGTGTATTGAGGGGATTTTGCTGGGGTTCTTCAACCAAGGCGAAGTCTGTACGTGCCCGTCTCGGGTGTTGGTGCATGAATCGGTTTATGAACGGTTTATTGAGAAAGTGATTGAACGGGCGAAAACCATCAAACAGGGCAATCCGCTCGATACTGAAACGCAAGTCGGATCGCAGGTATCACAGGAACAATTCGACAAGATTCTCAGCTATCTTGAAATCGGTCGTAACGAAGGCGCTCAAGTTCTGTTTGGCGGAGAAACATCGCAACAGCATGGCAGCCTCGAAAATGGCTACTATATTCAGCCGACCATGCTCTTCGGTCATAACAAAATGCGCGTCTTTCAGGAAGAAATTTTCGGCCCGGTGATTGCGATTACGACGTTTAAAGATGAAGCCGAAGCCTTGGCGATTGCCAATGATACGGAATACGGTTTGGGTGCCGGAGTATGGACGCGCGATACTAACCTCGCCTATCGCATGGCAAGAAATATCGAAGCGGGTCGGGTTTGGGTGAATTGCTACCATGCTTATCCGGCGCATGCGGCTTTCGGTGGCTACAAAAAATCAGGCATTGGTCGGGAAAATCATAAAATGATGCTCGGCCACTATCAGAATACGAAGAATATACTGGTGAGTTACAGCATCAACCCACTGGGATTCTTTTAGAGTTTTGTCCCCCCCGCTTCACGAAAGAGAAGTTGTGAAGCACTTATTGTGCTATGAACTAAGGACGGTTTAGCACGCTTACGCAGCGCCTCTGTTTTCAGAGGCGCTTTTTTATTGGCAGATTTTTATTCGTAAGCTGGTCGCGGCCTGTCCCTGTAATTTGTTTTTGTTACTTGGTATGCATTGTTTATCATTTATCCGGTCACACCGTCACGCCAGAATTGTGATGTACATTTATGTGCATCGATGCTATAACCCCTTTTGCATTACTTTTTTAGCTTATTGTTTTTAACTTATTGTTTTTTAAATTGTTATTTTTGTAAATTATTTTTCCAATAAAATTTTGAGATGGTGTTATGAGTATTTTTCAACAATCAGATCCGGCTCGTCGGCGTTATGGCCTCGCGGCATTCATTGGCCTTATTGCAGGTATTGTTTCTGCATTCGTGAAGTGGGGGGCTGAGCATCCGCTACCGCCTCGTAGTCCCGATGATATTTTCAGTGCGGCTTGTGCACCGGAATTACTCAATCGTGTCGCAGAACAGATTGACTGTTCGCGTAATTTTTTAAATCCACCTTATGTTTTTCTGCGTGATTGGTTGGGAATGGTTGATCCGAATAGTGCGGTGTATACCTTCGCCGGACATGCGTTCAACTGGGTTGGCGTGACACACATTATTTTCTCCATTGTGTTTGCCGTTGGTTACTGTGTGGTGACCGAACGGTTCCCTGTCTTTAAACTATGGCAGGGTCTGCTTGCCGGTGCATTGGCACAACTGTTTGTCCATATGATCTCTTTCCCACTGATGGGTTTAACGCCACCGGTTTTGGATTTGCCTTGGTATGAGCATGTTTCTGAAATTGTCGGGCATTTAATCTGGTTCTGGTCGATTGAAATTATTCGTCGCGATTTACGCAATCGGATGACCCACGAACCGGACCCTGAAGTGCCAATCACGGCTCGGTGAATTTAACCTGCATCGATGACGGTGTGATTGAGGTCCTTGCGATCGTTTGACGCGTTCGGTGACGACTCTCGAAGTCTTCAAATCATGTCGCCCTTAAGAACCGATGAGATGCCACCACGTCTGCTGTTTTGACGTGGTGGCATTTTTTTTTGGATCGCTTTGGTACTGACGGGGCTGAAGGGTATTGAGAAAAAGTGTATTGAGCAGAGAGGGTATTGAGGAAAAAAGGTATTGAGAAAAAAACAGATTGAGAAAGAAAAGTATATTGGATAACAATTACTTAGACTTCCAGCCATCTTGCAAAAGCCCGAGGCCGATATGCTAGACTGGTAAGAACGATGTACAACAATGGTGATTGAGCAATGTCATTTAAGATGCCACCGGTGACTGACACGCACCAAGGTGCGGTCAGAAAAGTAGGATTTGAATTGGAATTTACCGGTTTGACGCTTGAACAAGTGATTGAGCCCTTGTGCTCAATTTTAGGGGGACAAGTTGAACAGCGGTCCGCGGTTGAGTTTCATGTACGTACCGACGATTTAGGTACGTTCAATATCGAACTAGACTGGGATTTCCTCAAACGTAAAGCCCAAACGGCTTGGCAGAAAGACGATGGTCATCAACTGGTCGATATGTTGCATCAGGCTGCTTTGCCGGTTGTACCGCTTGAAATTGTCAGCCCGCCGATTCCGCTGGATCAACTTGAGCCGCTGAATCAACTGATTCCTGCATTGCGAAAAGCGGGGGCGAAGGGGACCGAAGATTCTGTGATTGCTGCTTTTGGGGTGCATATCAATCCTGAATTACCGGATTTGAGTGCTGCCACGATCAATCGCTATCTCAAAGCATTTGCTTTATTACAGTGGTGGTTAGTCGAGGCGCATGGGGTTGATCCGACACGGCGAATCAGTCCTTATATTGCGCTCTATCCGGAAGCTTATGTGAAAGAGCTGCTCACGGATACTTCCGCTGATTTGACGCATCTGTTTGATCGCTATCTTAAACATAATCCTACGCGCAATCGTGCGCTGGATTTACTGCCGTTGTTGGCTGAGATCGATGCTGATCGGGTGCGTCAGGTGGTTGATGATCCTAAAATCAAAGCGCGTCCCACATTCCACTACCGTCTGCCGGACTGCCGGATTGAAGATGCGGGCTGGGATCTGACCAAGAGTTGGGATTTGTGGTGTGTTGTTGAAAAGCTTGCAGCGGATCCACAGGCTATCGAGACGCTGGCCGCACGCTTTCTTCAATTAGAACGTCCTTTGATTGGTGTCGAACGCAAAGTTTGGGTAAAGGAGATCTCACAATGGCTCAACGACCAAGGGTGGGTGTAACGGGGAATGGCAGACGCTGGTCCCCCTCGTGGTGGTGTACCCGGATTGCATTATGGCTGGTCGGTGCGCGGGCGATCCGCCTGAGTGTTCATCACGCATGGACGGGCGAACCGTTGGATGCGTTGATCATTGGTGGTGGTGACGACATCAGCCCCGAGCATTACGGCGACGATGTCAATCAACAGGTACGGCTCGATCCGGAGCGCGACCAACTGGAAATTGACTGGATTGAATGGGCGCTCGAACACCGGAAGCCCTTGCTGGGGATATGCCGCGGATTACAGTTGATCAATGTGGTCAAAGACGGCTCTTTATATGTTGATATCAGTGAGCTGCGGCAACAGACATATAACCGTTCAGGGCTACTCCCGACCAAGCAGGTGAAGCTCCGTGCGAATTCAAAACTGGCGGCACTCTGTAGAAAAACGCATTTACGTGTCAACAGCTTGCATCATCAGGCGGTCAAAAATGTCGGTCAGGACTTACAAGTGGTCGGCTGGGATTTAGACCAGTTTACGCAAGCCGTCGAAAGCACCGATCACACCCCGATACTCGGTGTGCAGTGGCATCCTGAATACCTCTTTTATTTACCCGCCCAACTTGCGATTTTCCGCTGGCTTTGCTGTCAGGGAGCCGCTTGTCAAGCGAACTCCTAATCTTGATGACTGTTGATTGCCTGAGGCAACCAACAGTTCATACTAACCTTTTCAACATTCTCCTGATTCAAATCAAATGTCTTGAATCAGAACGGTTATACTAATGCCTCCCGGTCTTTCTGGGCCTGGATTGGATCAGCCGATTGTGACGCATCAGGCAACTCAAGCTCAGCTAAGTCAGCTTTGATTTGGGATAATTTATTGTTATCCAGTTTATAGAACAGCATGAATATCGCTAATGCTGCAAAGAAAACCCCGGGGATCACGGTAAACAATAAGTTGATCGCATTAATTGCTTCTGGTGTTTGAACGGCAGCGCCGCCTTGATATCCCGCCCAAGCCAGAATCCAGCCGACACCGGCACCACCAATTGCGATACCAAGCTTGATGGCAAACAGATTGGTTGAAAATACCATGCCGCTCAGTGAGCGATTACTCCGAGTTTTTTCGTAGTCAACCACATCCGACATCATGCTCCATAAAATCGGAGTGGTACTCATCTGTACGACACCCAGCAGAACGACTAATGTAAATACTGCCGGAACATTGGTCGGTTCGACGAAGTAGAGCAATGCTGCGAGAATCCCGGAAATGACAGTCAGAATGCGATACATGGTGGGTTTGTTATATTTGCCGAATAACGGAGAAGATACCATTGCCCCAACAATGTTCGCCAACATGCCGGAAACCATAAAAATAGTGGCAAGGTCAGCCCGGCCCATCACGACTTTCACATAGTACATCGTTGATGCGCCTTTAAATACAACCCCCGTAAGCAGCACGACGTTAACAATGAACAAGATTCGCCACTGGCTATTTTTCATTAACCGTTTTAAGTCTTGCAATGCAGATTGTCTCTCCTCGGTTGGGACATAGCGCTCTTTGGTGTTGGCGAAACTGAAAAAGAATAATGCGATAGCACCAAGTCCCATGATGGCCATTGCGCCCAGATATCCTTTTTGCGTGTTCCCTTGGCCGATGATATCTACCAGCGGGAGTGCAACCATGGCAACAATCAGACCACCCGCTGTACTCAATGCGAAACGATATGACTGTAGTGAAGTCCGTTCACTCGAGTCATTGGTCAGCGCATTGGCCATCGCACAATACGGGACATTGATTGCTGTATACATCAGGGTTAAGAAAATATAAGACGCGTAGGCGTAGATGAGTTTGCCGGTTTCTCCAAAATTCGGGGTGAAAAATGCGAACATACAAGCGGCCCCGAAAGGGACGGCGATCCACAGCAGGTAAGGTCTGTAGCGGCCATGCTTTGAACGGGTTCTATCGACAATTGAACCCATTATCGGGTCTGTTACGGCATCAATGAAACGGACAAGTAAGAACATGGTTCCCATATGTGCGGGAGAGAGCCCATAAATGTCCGTATAAAAGTAAGCTAAAAAAAGCATGACGGTCTGCCAGACAAAGTTGCAGCCGGTATCGCCTAAGCCATACGCAATTTTCTCTTTGGCCGACAATTTAATCGTAGTCGTCGTAGTCATTTTATTTATTCTCCAGGGTACAGTTTTTACCAATATTTATAGTATTTATTGTGTAAGGTCGTGAGATATAATCAACTTGTCTAAATTAATAATGGTTTTATGATATTTTATTAATGTGACAAATATTGCAGAAAGAGTAATTTATCAAGTAATAAAGTTATTAAAAATCAATGACTTATTTTTAATATCAAATTGTTTTTTGATGATATTTGCGACGTAAAGCACAATTAAACAATAGGAGATATCAAGAATAAAAAAACGTAATTATTGGAAAAATACTCATTTGTTCATCTGAATCGATTATAAAAATAGATAATTTTTCGACTCACAGGATGAATAAATATTTAAAAGTAGAGATGGAAGATGCGAACAGTCATCATGTATTTCATTTTACCATTCTCTGTTGTGAAACATCGCTACCAAAAATGAGACAGATGTCGCCTTGTGTTGTATGAACCATACAAGCAGAGATAATTCTGTTTATTTGTGATATTTATCCAAATATATTTCAATATAAATAATTTTATCATCATGATGATGATTTGAATGCTAGGTATATTTCACGAATTGACGGGATTCGTCAATGATAGATGAGTGAATGATAGATGAATATGTGCTGTATTTTTCTATATCTTCTTTTTTATCAATTAATAGCGGTCATACTATGATGACTGTTCATTATATTTTCAAGGCATTGGATAAATGGTTTAAATTAAAAAATTATTTGTTGAAAAAATGTAAATATAAATATATTTTGTAAAAATCAATTACAAAAAAAGACTCAATATGAAAGCAGGGATCGCATTTTTATTGACGTTGAGCTTCTCGGTTCAAGTTTATTCCGGCTCTCCGCCTCAGGATGAAAAACTACTACAGTCACTGATTCAACGTGGGGTTATCTGTCAAGGTTTAACCTACGAAGAACAGCAAGAAGCACTGCGTATTTATCTGCATAAAAAAGCAAAAATGCATCCAGATAAATCGTTAGGCGCTCAATCATCAGAAGCATCTGAAACAACGGCTTCGAAGTCATGTATTGCACCATCTAAACAATAATTTCACCCACAACAAACCTGTTTGTTTTGATTTTATCCTTGATCAAAATTCAGGATGCGTTGGCTATTTGTAACATAAAAAAATAAGAAGGATTATCCAATGATAATAATGAGGAAAACCTTGCTTGTAACGGCAGTGATGAGCTGTATCGGCATCAGCAGTTATACGCATGCACATGCCCCGGTTGATATGGGGGTTGTGAATGAAGAAAAACTGATTGAAATGCTGATTCGCAAGGGAGTCGTTGATCGTTACGCCTCTGAAGAGGCCAAACAACTTGCTCTTAAAGCATACTTGGCGAAAAAAATTAATCATGGCTTTAGCGGTGATGATCGGCTTGGGAAGAAAGCACTGCTCAACCGGGCAAAAGTGCTGAAAGCGATGAAAGCAGGGAAAGGCAGTCAACAACACAATGTTTTCGCGCTGGATGTCAGCCAGAAGCGCAATGATAAAGTGCTTGCTTTGTTGATTGATTTTCCTGATTTGCCATGGAATGACAACCGATTGACTCCAGAACTGACGGATATGTTTTATGCCGATTATCTGCCCGAACATTATCAGTCGTTATTATTTTCCGATACCGGTTATGACGGCCCAAGCGGGCAGAATCTGATCTCAATGCGTCAATATTATCATCAGGAATCCGGTGATAGTTACGGGGTGTCCGGTCAAGTCATGGGATGGTATCACGCGGCTCATGAAGCGGCTTACTATGGGGGACACAGCAAATCCGGCGGTAATGATGTCAACCCGCAACAACTGGTTCGTGAAGCGCTCGACCAACTTGCCAATGATCCCAATATCAACCTTGCTGATTTTGATATTGAAGATCGCTACGACTATGACAATGATGGCGACTACCGCGAGCCGGATGGTGTGATCGATCACCTGATGGTCTTCCACTCATCCGTTGGCGAAGAAGCCGGTGGTGGGGTGCTGGGTGATGATGCCATTTGGTCACACCGCCATAATCTGGGACAGTTTTATGTCCTGCAAGGCACGCAGAGTAACGTCCCGGGCCGGTTCAATGGTCAGTATGCTGCCTATGACTATACCATGCAGCCTATCGATGCGGCCGCTGGGGTCTGTGCGCATGAATATGGGCACGATTTGGGATTACCCGATGAATATGACACCCAATATACCGGTAAAGGTGAGCCGGTGTCTTACTGGTCAATTATGTCTTCAGGCAGTTGGGCCGGGAAGGTTCCGGGTACAGAACCGACCGCATTTTCGGCTTGGTCGAAGCAGTTCTTGCAAGATGCCGTCGGTGGTAAGTGGGTCAAACCGACAGAAGTAACGCTGGATGAGCTGGCACAACATGCCAAAGTGATTAAGCTACGCCAGACCACCGATACTGAGCAACAAAATCTGGTCAAAATTCCTTTGCCTCCGAAACAAGTTGAAGACTTGCCACCGTATGAAGGCAGTTATGATTTTTATTCAGATAAAGGCGATAGTCTGAAGAACAAAATGCATCGTACTTTAACGGTACCGAATGCATCCAATGTGACGTTGAAGTTCAAAGCGTGGTATCAAATCGAAAAAGACTATGATTTCGCGAGAGTCACGGTGAATGGTGAGTCTGTTGCCGGCAATATCACCACCATGGACGATCCGCAAAATACGGGATTGGTGCCAGCGATTTCAGGCGAATCACAAGGCTGGGTCGATGCTGAATTTGACCTGTCGAAGTGGGCCGGGCAGGAGATTAATCTAGGATTTGAGTATGTCACAGACGGCGGTCTGGCAATGGCGGGTCTCTATCTGGATAATCTGCAACTTGAAGCGGATGGGGTAACAACGCTGATTGATGATGCCGAAAGTACACCGACGTTTACGTTTGACGGTTTCCGCCTCAATAATGGTTTCCACACGGCCGACCATTATTATCTGCTTCAGTGGCGAAGCCATGAAGGTGTGGATGCCGGTTTGGGTCACTTACGGCGCTTCAACGATTTAATGTCGTTCGAACCGGGTCTGTTGGTTTGGTATGTGGATGAGTCCTTAACCGATAACTGGGTCGGCAATCATCCCGGTCAAGGCTGGCTCGGTGTGGTTGATGCGGACCAGAATACTCTGGTTTGGGCCAACAGTGCTCAAGCGGCACAAACCCGTTTCCAAGTGCGTGATGCAGCATTCTCATTGCAAGATCAAGCACCGTTGCGCCTGGTCAACAATGCTGGCGATGTACTGGAAGATAGCAGCTTGATTGCCAACGCTAACTTTGCCGATGATCAGGATTACAGCAACCCCGGTCAACCGGATGCCGGGCGGTTATTGACGGAACTGGGGCTACAAATCGATGTGTTAGAACATGGGGAAAATAATCAATATGGTTTGATTAAGATTACCCGACAATCGACACCCAATACGGCACCCGAGGCTGATTTTGATTTCACAGTGAATGATCTGACTGTCTCAACCACCAACCTTAGCCAAGATCCTGACGGCAGTATTGTCAGTTATCACTGGGACTTCGGTAACGGTCAGACGAGTACCGCGGCAGCCCCGACGTGGACGTATCAAAAGCCGGGTTCCTATCGTATTTCCTTAACGGCAACTGATGATCAGGGCGCAACCGATAGCATCAGTAAACAGGTCACAGTGTCTGAACCCGGTCAGGCTCCGATTGCACGTGTTTGGCATTTTAATTTATTCCGGACGGTTGTGGTGTGGTCGACCAGTTGGGATGAAGACGGCCATATTGTTGATACCAAATGGACGCTGCCCAACGGTGAAGAGAAGCATGGCGTGTCGCTGATACATACGTTCCCTCAGCATGGTCAATATGATGTGTTATTGACGATTACGGATAACGATGGAAAGATGACAACCAAAACCATTCACTTCGATCTATAACGGTCTGATTTATCGACCATTTATATTGACAATGATGTGTTTTGATACTGACAAAGTGCAACCTTTTGGTTGCACTTTTTGCGTCAAAGCTTTTGCATCAAAGCTTTTGCGTCAAAGCGACCGGAAATGGGATCAAACACGCGCGATGCATATGAATTACGGTATGACTCGTTTTCGAGTTTCGATAACGCTGATTTGAATCGGATGAATGGAGGCAATGCAGCAGAGTATTACGCGTTGATACTCTTTGCTGTTCTGTCAAACGTAAAGCCGATCCGTTGTATCATCCCTTCAACCATCCGAATTTGTGCTTCGTTGACCCCTGCGGCTTGTAGGTCGGCCAATAATTGTTCGGAAGCAATTTGAAGGGGCTCACTATACCGGCCTTGGGCTGCCAATCCATAAGCTTCTGCCAACACCGTTTGCCAATGTCGGTACGATGAGGTTTGTTGATTCAAGCCGAGCGTGTTTAACATCCGGCTGAAGCGCAGAATAATATGGCCGAGGTTGAGCCCTGTCAGCACGATATCGGTCATTCTCTGTCGCTCCGGTGTCGGTTCTCCGGCGATGGAACGGAGGAGTCGATCGGTCATCCGGGCGTTAAAGCGGGTTTCTTCATTTTCCTGATGACATGAAAGGGACTGCAAATCGTTCACCGTCGCTTTTAAGACGCCTTTTTGAATCAGTTTCAGGCTCGGGCCGGTGATGATTTGGAATAACCAATACAACAGGTAGCTGCCGCAGATAATTCCCAGCCCGCTACTCAGTGCGAAGTCGATAGAAAACGACAGGCTCATATCCGACCCGGGGCGAGTCAAAATCGTGAACGGAATGCAAAAACCGAGTCCGTAAGGCAGGGTCGGACGGTTGGCCAGTGCCAGAAGGCCGAGAAAATAAGGCCCGGCCAGAACCATTAAGAGTAAAATATAATCGGCCGAACTTTGGGCAAGAATATTCAGCGCATAAAAAATAGCGACACCAACGGCAACGACGGCACTGATCGTCAGTCGTTTCAGCACGATGGTGACAATGTTGAGCGGTAAACGCGCCATCATCATCGAAAAGATCACGGGCAGAATCATCATCAGGATCACCGCTGATGAGCCAGTAAAAATCCAGAGCGTGGAAGAAATGGCGAAAACACTCACGGTTCTCAGTGCGACGGAAAACCCGATCCACGGATCACGATGGGGTTGAAACTTCGGCGCATGGAGTCGTGTGCCTTCACGGTGGAAAATGGCCTGATAAGTGGTTAAGACCACGATCAGATCTGCGGACATTTCCATGGCAACTTTGACCAAGCGTAATTCTATCGGACTCGGTTGCTCCGTAGACTGCTTGAGTATGAGCAGTTTTTGTCGCAGGTTTTTCGCAATTTGATAACAGACTTGTCGGTCCGTTTCGACTTTCATTTGGCAGACGGATTCGCGGATATGCCGGACGACTTCATTGAGAAACGGGCTATCCAGCTCGGGGTGATAACGTTTGACCCGGCCAAAGATTTGAATCACAGCCAGTAACGACATGATTTTGTTATTCAGCAGAGAGATAGCCCGGTAAATACTGGGGCCTTGCGGACCTTCATACTGAACCGCACTGGTACTCTCATTAAGTTGGGCCAGTGTTTCCAAAATCGCGTCAAGCGCCTGATGACGTTCCTGATGGGTTTTGTGTTCGTCCAGCTCATGATCGAGATAATGCAATGTCTGATTGACAACCACACGGGAGAGTTCGTGCAGGCTGTCTTTGATATGTGTCGGCCAGAAAAACAGGCTGATGAATGTGGCACAGACCGAACCGACAATCAGCTCACTCATCCGCGCCTGAGCGACATCAAATACAGTATGGCTTGAGATGGTTGCTGCCGGTTGCGCCATGGTCAGCACGACAATGATGATCGGCGTGACACCGGCCATCGTATAGGCATAGGTGGCATTGGGGTTACGTACCATGGCAGAACTATACGCCATGATTCCCAGCCAGAGCGCCAGCGCCGGTAATGCCAGTTCCGGGAATGGCATCAACCCGTTCAGAATCAAAATGCCGATGCCGCCCCCGACCAAGGTGCCGCTGATTTGGCTGATCCCTTTTTCAATGACCAGTCCGCTTTCGGGCCTGATTTGCAGAAACACGGCCGAAACCAGCGCCCAATAAGGGCGATCTAACTGACAATACATGGCTACATATAATGACAGGGCCATTGCGATAATCCCTTTGGTGGCAAAAATAACTGCCGAACGCTGCGGGAAAAAGATGGCCTTGGCGAGGACGGATGCACTCACTCCGTTGGTTCCTGTATGGTGATTGAGGCGGTCATACCGGCACTGAGTTGCTGTTGATCGACTTGATCATCGAGCTGGATATTCACCGGAATACGTTGGGAGAGCCTTACCCAGTTAAATGTTTGCTGGATTTGTGGTAGCAACTGACTGTTGGTATTGGTGTTGCTGTTTGCAATCGCACGACCAATGCTCAGCACTTTACCGGTCAGCGGTGGTTGCCTGTTCATCAACTGGATCGTTGTGGGCTGGCCGAGCTGAATTTTAGCGATTTTCGTTTCTTCAAAATAGCCGGTGATGTAAAACGAATTCTTTTCAACTAATGCCAGCACTGACGTCCCCTGACGGACGTAATTGCCGGAGCGCAGGCTCAGATTAATCACCGTACCGTCAAACGGTGCCGTTATCTTGGTTCTTGCGAGATTGAGCTTTGCTTCATCTAACCGGGCCTGAGCCAATTGATAATTTGCTTTGGCGATATCCATATTGATGCGGGCTGTTTCCAGATCTTCACTACTGATCGAATCTTGACTCGGTAGATTTTTACGCCGTTCATATTTGTGCTTTGACAATTCCCAAGCCGCAAAACGATTTTTCAGTGTCGCATTGGCCTGAGAGACTGCAATTTCGTAACGTTTCGGATCGATCCGGAACAGCGTTTGTCCCTGACGGATGGTCTGATTATCACTGACCGCAACCTGTGTGACAAAACCGGAAACATCCGGTGAGATGGTAATGATATGGGCGTTGACTCTTGCATCTCTGGTCCATGGCGTCAGCATATAGTGATGCCAGAGCCAGTAACCGGAGCATATAGCGATCAGGATCATGATGATAGTCGAAAATTTTTTCATCGCGTTACGCTCCATAGAGTGTGATAGAAAGAGATAAAATGCAGACAAAAAGACTGACTAACATCCATGCTGGCTTCCAGATTTTTGTATAGAGACCGGTGCGAAATAGCACGATCCGGATGAGGTACGTGATCCCCAGTGCAAAAGGGATGTAAACCACCAGCGGGCTAAAGAGAAGCCCCAAAAATGGAATTTCGTGTAACACTTGTGCTCCCTTAAATTAAGCTGTCATGGGCTTGATGACAGTCATACGATAGATGAGGTCAAATACTGCTTGGCGCTCCCACAGGCAGGGACTTGGCTATGATACGACGTTTATGTCACGCGGAAAAGAACAGCATGGGTTGTTGAATGACATCCTCACCAGTCACTAGCAAAGATGCTATGTCGAAGTGATTTGAGCTGTATTAAATTATGCTAGCGCATTGTTAGTAACAAAAGAAGTATTAACAAAAAAGTATGAACCAAGAAGTATGAACAAGAAAACGATGAACAAGAAAGGTGTTGAAACGGTTCGGTTTTATCATCTGAGTCCGCTTGATCACGGAGATGAATCGCTCGGCTCATTTCATCTTATTTATGCTTGTGTAAACGTTTCCACTGTGTGGTTTTAATCACAGAAACAGAGATAGTGGTGCTGTTAGACTCACATTTGATTTAGGGGTGGCCGATAAGCAGAACAAGTGCTGAAAGCGTGCATGATTTGGCAGCGGTCGTCTTCAACCTGAATGGTTAATGAGTTTCCTGTTTGTATTCATGCATAAAGAGTAAGTGACAATGACAAATCAATTATTTGACCCGAGTGCTCATCCTCATCGTCGTTACAACCCGCTGACCGGACAGTGGGTGTTGGTTTCGCCGCATCGGGCTAAGCGACCATGGAGTGGGCTCAACGAACCGCCCAGTCACAGCGATGTACCATCCTATGATGAATCTTGTTTTTTGTGCCCGGGGAATCAGCGGGTCTCGGGAGAGATGAACCCTGATTATGCGGACACTTATGTTTTTGGGAACGACTTTGCAGCGTTGATGCCGGATTCTCCCTCGGCACCTGAAACCGGCAATCCACTGCTAAAAGTGCAGGGCGTGCAGGGATTAAGCCGAGTGATATGCTTCTCTCCTGATCATAGCAAAACGTTGCCGGAACTTGCGCCACCACAGATCCGGCAAATCATTGATACATGGAATGCACAAATCGAAGAACTGGGACAGTCCTATGTTTGGGTACAGGCCTTTGAGAATAAAGGTGAACTGATGGGTTGCTCTCAGCCTCATCCGCATGGTCAGATTTGGGCCAACAGCTTTTTACCGAATGAAATTGAGCGTAAAGATAAACAACTGAAAGCGTATTTTGAGCAACATGGCACCAATCTGCTGGTCGATTATGTTCAGACCGAGTTGAATGATGGCTCTCGAACTGTGGTTGAAACGCAACACTGGCTGGCAGTGGTGCCTTTCTGGGCGGTATGGCCTTATGAGACACTGTTGTTGCCGAAAACGCATGTGCGTCGGATGAACGATCTGACGGATGAACAGCGGGATGATCTGGCGTTGGCAATCAAAAAACTTACCTGTCGATATGACAATTTATTCCAATGTTCTTTCCCTTACTCGATGGGATGGCATTATGCGCCATTCTTTGAGCCAGGCACGGATATTGACCACTGGCAACTGCACGCGTTGTTTTATCCACCGTTACTACGTAGTGCTTCGATACGCAAGTTTATGGTGGGTTATGAAATGCTGGCTGAAACGCAGCGAGACCTGACAGCGGAGCAAGCGGCGCAGTATTTGCGCGATGTCAGTGAGATTCATTATAAAGAACAATAAAGAGAAACAAGATGTCGAATCTAACTCAACATGTAAAAACATCATTCTCCGAAATTTTCGGATATCAACCGAGTCATCTGATTCAGGCGCCCGGTCGCGTCAATTTGATTGGTGAACATACCGATTACAACGATGGGTTTGTCTTGCCTTGTGCGATTAATTATCAGACGGTTGTCGCAGCGGCGAAACGTCAGGATACACGTATTCGGGTGGTCGCTTGTGATTACCAGAATGCTGTCGATGAATTTGATCTCAATGCACCGATCGAATTTCAGCCCGACAAAATGTGGGCGAATTATATCCGTGGCGTTGTAAAGTGCTTAATTGAACGCGGCTATTCACTGGGTGGTCTGGATATGACGGTCAGTGGTAATGTCCCCCAAGGCGCAGGGTTAAGTTCTTCCGCTGCGCTGGAAGTCGTGATTGGACAAGCATTTAAAGTGTTACTGAACCTTGAAATTAGCCAGCAAGAGATTGCGTTGAACGCACAACAGGCAGAAAATGAGTTCGTCGGCTGCAACTGTGGAATTATGGATCAATTGATCTCGTCGGAAGGACATGAACATCACGCCTTGTTGATTGACTGCCGGGACTTAACGACTCAGGCGGTATCGCTCCCCACCGAGATGGTTGTTATGATCATCAATTCAAATAAACAGCGAGGCTTGGTTGACAGCGAATATAATACGCGTCGTGAACAGTGCGAAGCAGCAGCGCGTCAGTTTGGCGTCAAAGCGTTGCGGGATGTGACGCTGGAACAGCTCAACGCACGGTTCAGTGAGCTGGATGAAGTGGTTGCCCGAAGAGCCCGGCATGTGATTACTGAAAATGACCGGACTTGTAAAGCAGCGCAAGCCCTTGCTGTCGGTGATATCCACACAGTTGCTGAACTGATGGCTCAATCCCATATTTCAATGCGGGATGATTTTGAAATAACAGTACCAGAAATCGATATACTGGTTGATTTGATAAAAACGGAGATCGGCGAACAGGGTGGTGTCAGGATGACTGGTGGTGGTTTCGGTGGATGTGTGGTCGCGTTAGTGCCGCCTGCATTCGTGGAAAGAGTCCGGACAGCCGTTGAGACGCAGTATCAAGCCGCGACTGGTTTGCAAGCATCTATCTATGTCTGCCAAGCGACACAAGGGGCAGGTCTGATTTCCGAATCATGAGGACATAATAATGCAGAAATCATTTGCCGAACAAGCATCGGCAGAGAATCAAAGGCAATGGAAAGACGCGGTTGTTTTGCAAAATTCGCGAGGCATGCGTCTTGAACTTGCCCCAATGGGAGCCACTTGGCTCAGTTGCCAGCTACCTCTCGGTCAGGGTGACATGCGGGAAATGCTGCTGGGGGTCGATTCTGAACAGACATTGCTGACCCAGACAAGCTATTTAGGGATGACGATCGGGCCTTACGCCAACCGGATTGCCAATGCCAGTTTCACACTTGATGGCAAACAATATGCGCTTGATGCGAATGAAAATGGCAATTGCCTGCATAGCGGCAAACATGCGTTTCATAATCGTCGCTGGGATGTTGCGGAGCAGACAGAAAACCAAGTCCGGTTTTCTACCACGTCTCCGGATGGTGAGATGGGGTTCCCCGGTGACTTAGAGGTCTCGGTGACGTATACCGTGACGGAAGCCGATCAGGTGTTGATTGAATATCATGCGACAACGGATCGACCAACCCCCGTTAGTCTGACTAATCACGCTTATTTTAATCTGCACGGTGCCGATCAGGGAAATTCTTGTCTCGACCATTCTCTCTGGTTAGATGCAGATGCGTTTTTACCGATTAGTGATGCAGGGATTCCGTTGGGGCCGCTACAAGATGTGACTGACACCGGTTTTGATTTTCGGCGTACCAAACAAGTGCGATCCGATTTAATGCAGGATCAACAGCAAATGACCGCACAAGGCTACGACCATGCCTACTTATTCCGAGCTGAGCGTGATGTGTCAAGCCCGGTGGCATCATTAACCAGTGCTGATGAGCGAATTCAGATGCATGTCACCACCACAATGCCGGCTATCCAGCTTTATACCGGTAACTGGCTGACAGGAACACCGGGACGTGGTGATCATGTCTATTCTCAATATGCGGGGATTGCTTTAGAAACGCAGTTCTTACCGGATTCCCCCAACCATTCTGAATGGCAGCAACCTAGCTGTATTCTGCAACCGGGTGAAACATATCATCACACGACTTGTTATCAGTTTGAGTTTTAAAAACTGGCCAATATGATGGGGTGACAGATCACGAAACGGCACCATGAAAAAGATCTCTGCACATAGAGATCTTTTTTAACTGAAAAATCGATGTCTAAATCGTGATATTGCCAGCCTGTTTACTAAAGCCTGTTTACGATAAATTGCCTAGCAATAAGTTGAATATATTATCAGTGATAACGCGGATTAAATCGTACTGTTTCTTTCGCTGACAATGTCACTCATATACTCAACAAATTCGACTTCAAATCCTGCCGGGTCGATAAAGTAGATATTTTTCCGGTGTGGGTGCGCTGCGCCGTCTTTTGCAATTTCGAATCCGGCATCCGTCAGGCGAGCAATGACAGCGTCAAGATTATTGGTGATATAAGCAAAATGTGCCAACCCAACCTGATGGCCTGTCAAATCCCGGTTTTCCCCTTCGCCATTGTCACTGATTGCCAGATACTGGTAATCATCGCCAAAGTGGAGCCATGTCCGCGGTTTACCATACCATTCTGACACGCCTTGATCTCTGATATGCCAGTGTGGAAAAGCCGCCTGATAAAATTTCAGCATGGCAGAAATATCATCTTTCCGGACAACCAGATTAACGTGTTCTAAATGAATCATCATGAACTCCTTATCTTATTTTGAGAATTTATCGCCAACGCTATGATTGAGTTTGGCATCAATACGTCTCGTTATTCATTACTGCTAACTCATAAGGAAATATAAAACCTCAAGTTAACTTGAGGTAAAGCATTTTTTTTAATTTTTTTGGTTGCGGTGCATAACTTCAGAGGTTGTGCCTGCTCAGTTGGTTTTAAGGGGAACCGCCCATCAAGTCATTGAGTCAAATGTATTGTTCTGCGATGATGGTTTGGTATCGATCACGTGCGTGCTTCAATGTGTACGTCTGTGCCGGAAAACATACATCAATCGAGGAGCAATTTAAGATGGAATTTCCTATCCATGGTGCCTGTCAATGTGGTCAGGTCACTTACGAATTACTTGCGGCACCGCAAAAAGTGATCGCTTGTCATTGTCAAGAATGCCAAAAGTTGTCTAGTGCGCCTTTTAGTGTCACAGCACTGGTCTCTGCTGAAAATATTCGTTTCTCCGGGGAAATGAAAGAGTGGCATCGAGTAGCAGAGAGTGGCAATACTAATGTTGCTAAATTCTGCCCTGATTGTGGTGTGCGCATTTATCATGTGGATCCGGCGCTACCGGATGCCATCAAATTAAAACTGAAACCAGCCGGATTGGCCGACGATACGCTGTTCGCACCATCACGCCATATATGGACGAGTGAACAATTGAGTTGGGATACTATTCCGGAAGGAATGCCGACGGTGGAAAAGCAGGCTTGAGCAAGTTGTGGTTTTGCACGAAAAAACACACCTGATTCTTGTCGAACACCGCAAGCAAATGGACGGCAGCCATGGCATTTGGCTGCCGTGATTGAAAGCCAATCGTTGAAATCCAATCGTTAAAATCAGTGAGGTGAGCGGTCCGAGCTCATATGCTGATTCATTGACCGCTTCGTCTGTGATGAGTCTGTTTGTGTATTTACCCGCGAGACATGCGTAGTACGACCCTCCCTGATATTTTCAGCGTATGCTCAGCGACAACCAATGGCGAACCTTTAAAATCAATGGCCAATTGCTTTTCGGGTAATCGCTGAATATCGTTGACTGAATACAGGCCATCGAAATCGATGAGATAACTCCCGGAAACCGCTTGTTGTGCCTCCTGATCGACAATATAGATATGATCTTCTTCACGAATCGCAATCACATTGGTGATGGATAATTCATCCAACAAGAACTGCTCCAGTGTTATCGACCCATCCTGAGCCAACTTGCCATTTTTTAGCCAAAAGAGATCAATATCAATCAGCTTTTTGACCTCATCATTGTCTCCCTGATAGGCATGAGTTGCCGCATTTGGATAGGGCGTCCCTTCTCCCAACAACAGCCACTTTAAAGAAACACCTTTATGCAAATGAGACCGGATAGCCAGATCAAATGGGCAACTATTACGCTGATGCCAAGTTGTAATGGTTGAATAAGAGACCTCTGCATTTTCTGCCAAAGCCCGTACACTCTTGATATCTAAGACTTCTCTGATTCTATCAGTTACTTGCTTACCTAACTGATAGTCAATTGTGGGTAATAAAACTTGTTTTTTATTCATATGCGATCAATAATGAACTCAATTGAGCATGAAAACAGAAGGGCAAGCCTGTTATCCATGCTGAACAAACAGTGCGAATCAGAATACCATCGATTGTCGGAGGGACGTAGTATCGGGTTAAATTTATTTCATATGCAAACATGTTCTGCGATCGGCGACAAAGTTTTCTCACCAGAAATGGTGTGATTCGCTTGATTGTTCGTCCTTGATCTTCAGTCAGAGAATGAGATGATATATTGATATTTTCTCACGTGTGAGCGCTTCTCCGCAGAAGCGTCAGTGCGTTGTTGTCTGATGTTTTTTCAGGGAGGTGATCATGAAGGGGTATTATATCAGCGCAGATAAAAAGAAACTGGATTTTGATGTTATCTATTCTTATTTATCAACAAGTTACTGGGCTGAGAATATTCCGGAGTCCGTCCTTCACAAAGCGATTGAAAATGCCTTTTGCTTTGGGGTGTATTTAGATTCCGGAGAGCAGGTTGGTTTTGCCAGAGTAATTACGGATCAAGCGACTTTCGCTTATCTGGCGGATGTGTTTATTCTGGAGGCGCATCGCGGGAAAGGGTTGAGTAAATGGCTGGTGGCAACGATCCTTGAGGCCCCCGACTTGCAGGGGCTACGGCGTATACTACTCACGACAAAAGATGCGCATGGCCTTTATGCTCAATATGGTTTTGTTCAAGTTGAACATCCTGAAAGATTGATGCACATCTGGCACCCCGATATTTACTTCACCGAGAGTGACTCAGCAACCGGGCACTAAACGATGTCACGTCTCATCCTCGGTCAGAGATTGTCTCCGGGACATAAATAAGACCACTTGTCCGGCGACTTTGACGTCGGATTCGTTGACCGTCAAAGCGGACCCATCAAAATTCAGTGCCAGCTGTTTACCCGGTAGACGTTGCAGTGCATTAATTGACAATAGGCCATCAACATTGAGCAGATAAGTTCCGCTGACTGCTCGGGTGGCTTCCTGATCAACCAGATAAGTCATATCCCCGTCGCGGACAGCAATGACATTGGAAATCTCCAATTCATCTAAAAAGAACTGATCCAACGTCATCGTCCCTCGATGATTGAGTTGCCCATTCTTCAACGCAAACAAATCAATATGTACCAGACGTTTTGGTTCATCATTGACATGATATTCATGAGCGGCAGCATTCGGGTAAGGATCACCTTCATCGAGTAGTAGCCACTTTAAAGAAATCCCCTTGTGTAAATGTAATCTGATTGCCAGCTCATAAGGGCAGACATTTCGTTTATGCCATGTCGCGAAAGTCGATGTCGGAACATTGAGTTGCTCGGACAGAGCGCGCGTACTCTTGGCGTTTAGTATGTTGCATAGCTTTTCTGTGACCTGCTTCCCAGCAAGATAGTCAAAAGGCGGCAATGAAACTTGTTTTTTACTCATATGCGATCAATAATATCCTCAAATGAGCATGTTATGTAGAAAGGCAAGCCTGCATTACATGCTGAATAAACAATGACTTAACAGGATAACATGATGGCTTTTCTGCCAATAGCCTTAAATACACTTTTTATGAAGTCACTCCATAATCTACGCATTTGAATCAATAAAATATTCAATTGCTATTTCCTATGATGGGGAGATCCACACCCGTTTTACGTGAAACCCATGCTGGATCGGATGATGACGACATTCTCTTGTCTGTCTATTCCGGTTGTTGCTTTGCCCTCAATTTGAGGGCTTTTTTTCAGCTTGGTTGCAGCGCTAAATGATTGAATGACACTTTGTATTGGGAATGATGATGATCAATGAATTCGATTTGGATACTGAAACATCCGCATGCGTCACTGAGAAACCTCGAAAGCGTCCAATTTACTGGAAACACTCACCCATATATTGGCCGGCACTTTCTTCACAACAAGCAGCACGGGAGATTCCGCTGAAGTACGTCTCCGATAAGGTTGATATCACGATCTTATCTCCGAATGAATGGTGGGAATTCTTGTCACTGCTGTATCATCGAAAGCATCAGCGACCACCTGAACATCTCACGCTACCCGCCTGTGATCCACTGGTGCTATGTGTGGAATTGGGCATCACAGCCTACGTCAAAAATTACAATCACAACACTTATTTGGTGTTACCGGAGTATCGGAAGCATCTTATGACTTTACTCTCTGGTGACTACTTCCGTCATCGGCATCCCCAAATTCTGACATTAGGGCTGGGCGCGCTAAGTATTGAAACCAATATCTCTTTGGCAACACATGTCATTTCATCGGTAGAAATATTAATCGGGGAATCGCGGCATATGTTGCAATACCTGATGAATGATGAGCAACTGTTAAGTCAGTTAGGACTTGGGCATGTATCACTTTTGGCTCAGTCGATTACCACTGCTGGGACGTCACTGTCTCTGGAAGAATCCTTTCCAGTCTCACTCTGCGTTGGTTTAGGTTTGGTGTTGGTCAGTATCGCCTCACCGGTGTGGGAAACCGAGCGTAAAACGATATTTTCACAGGCGATGGTTGATAAAATGTCAGAGCTTGTGATCAGTGAGGCTGAACTCCCGGAGTAGAGCATCCGTACGGCTGGTCAGTCTGCTCGGAAAATCAATCAGATATTGCGTTATCGTAACGATGCTCCATACTTAATTTATACTAAAGCTGTCTATACTAAAATAATTCTAAGTTCTGGGGCTAGGAAGTGATGGATAGTGATCCATAAAAGTTTATTCTGATGGAAGCTCTAAAGTGATACTGACCAGAAAATTTCCGAAACTATTTTTGTTTTATAGCCTACTGGTAGGTACGTTTTTATTATTGTTATCAATGCTTTATCGGGTCGAGTTACATAAAGTCGATACGACCATGATGAACAATGCAAGTAACCAAATATTCAGTGCTAGAAAAGCGCTTGAAAACGCACTCAGATGGCGTGTGAGTGATATGAACTTCTTTGAAAAGACACTCATGGCGGCAGAGTTCGATCAACCCGGGCATCTGAAAGCTGAAAAAATCGCATCACTATGGCGCACTTTTATTCAATCTCGTCGAGTTTATACAGAAGTGAAGTGGGTTGATTTCTCTGGACAAGAACAAATTAAAATTAGTTATAGGGCAAGACGAGTCTCAATTGCTCAGGAAAAGAATCTAACTAATATCAGCAAAATGTCTTATTTTAAAGATATTATGGCATTCCCTCGTAAGAAAATATTTATCTCACCACTTAGTATCGATATGAAAGAAAGTGTCAACGCAATTAATGATGTACCCGTGTTGGTACTTGGTGAGAAGGTAGAAAATATATCGAAAAATAAAAGCCTGAAAGGAATACTGATTGTTAGCTATAAAGTCGATAATCTATTGAGTCGTATGTATAATATTAATGAAAACCTCTGGATTTCAAATAATATGGGGCAATGGTTTAAAATTGCTTCGGATCGTTCACTCGAGAAAAAATATCAGTTGAAATATCAAATTAAAATGCCAATTGACCATCTTCAAGTCTGGAAAAAGATCAGTGCAGAAACCTCAGGAACATTTATTGATGACCACGAATTTGGGGCCTTTGATACATTATTAACTGTGGAAAAAAATGGTAAGCTCCGTGGCACGAGATTTTATGTCAGCGATGCAGAACGCCAGTTCCCCCACTATCCGTTGAAAATTATCTATTATATTGAAAAGAAACATTTAGAGGCTTTAAAAAAATCCATCCATGATCATCATATTGTGATGATTGGCGGTTTCTTTATTTTCTTTGTTTTCTTTGGCTATTATATTTTCTCTATGTATTTTAAATCTCAGAAGACAATTAATAAGTTATTGGTAGCAAATACAATTATCGACAATTATGTGATTCATGCTACTGCGGATTTAGACGATCATCTTGAATCTGTGTCTGAGGCTTTTTGTCAGGTCTCTGGATATACTGACGAAGAACTACAAGGTCAGTCATATTATCGACTTTGTCACCCGGATATATCTAAATACCTTCCTGCTGATATAAAAGATAATATTCTGGCAGAGAAATCCTGGAGCGGAGAGATCAAAAAGCTCAGTAAAACTGGTGAAGTATATTGGGTACTCGCTTATATTGAACCGACTTACGACATCAATAAACGTCTGATTGGATATACCACTGTGGAGCAGAATATTACGGACCGCAAGTATCTTGAAGTGCTGTCTGTCACTGATCGGCTGACCGGGATGCATAACCGCCTGAAATTAGACGAAACACTGGAGAGAGAAGTATCCCGAGCGGATCGTCATAATAATCCTTTATCGATAATTATGTTTGATATCGATGATTTTAAAGTGGTCAACGACACCTTCGGTCATCAGGCCGGTGATGAAGTGTTATGGAAGATTGCCGAACTATTAAAACAACATGTGAGGACGACCGATATTCCCGGCCGCTGGGGAGGCGAAGAGTTTCTGGTGGTATGTCCTGAAACGGATCACTATGGCGTACGTATTCTGGCAGAAAATATACGCCAGTTATTTATGAATTATGATTTTGGTGTAGTAAAACGTTGCACATGTAGCTTCGGAGTGGTGACACGTCAGGATAATGAAAGTATCGACCAGATGATAGAGCGTGCTGATATGGCTCTGTATACCGCGAAAGGCAGAGGTAAAAACCGAGTTGAGTCAGGCGAGCGCCGGCTCATTCAAATGCGTCAACATAAACGATGATCGATAAACAAGATGATCGATAAACAATGAGCAAAGCGCACAGCCATTGAGCCCATGACAAACTCATTTTACCGATGCAGCATCGTGACATATCAATTTGATTGTCATTTAAAGTTCATATATTTGTGATTGATAGCCTCAGAATGAACATGAAGGGGACCAAAAACACATTGTGAGCGGTTGACCATTGTGACTTTAAAATATAAAAATACTCTCATTTGAAAAACGAAACCTCTAGAGTTTTGCGCCTTGGCTTATCTTGATATATGTGATGAGTATCGAATTCACATATATCATTCATTATGAAACTGGCGACACGATCAGTTCACAAAAACGTTGGCAGGTATAAACATGAAAAAAAATTATTCGGAATATTCCGAGCAGGCGGTCAGGAATTTTATGGCTGACCTCTTTGAAACGTTCGATTCGCAACTGAAGGATAGTCAGGATCCTCGCGTTGAACTGGAATTCTTCGGCGGAACAATCGAAATCCGCTTGCTCTCTTTTGAAGGGGTCTATAAACCTCAGCTCGTTGCTCTGGCCGAACCTGAATCTTCCTGATCTTTTCAGTGAGCAGAGAGACTTCAGGTGGTATGTCCTGAAGTCTTACCTCTGAAACCTGGTAAACGTTATGCTCCTGTTGATGGCTGTGATGCAGATTCAATCATTTGCAATGCGGTGTGTAGCGCTGTTTGAAATTCAGCGAAATAATAATCTTCACCAATCTGTTGTATGATGCCGACTTTTTGTAATTTATAAGTGACTCGGGCGTTGGCGCCGGAGATCATCACTCGGATATTCCGGCGTCTGAAATCCTGAACCATCTCTTCCAGTGTCTGTAAGCCAGTCATATCCATAAACGGCACCCATTTCAGTCGTAATATCAGAATTTGGGGCTTGTCCGGGATACTGTGCATGACACGTTCAAAGGCATCCGCAGCGGCAAAGAAAAATGGTCCTTCCAACGCATAAACTGCCAGTTCAAGCGGTAATTGTGTGATGCCTTGATGTGCCAGTTCATCAGCCAGTTCAACATTGGTACTGGCTTTGACTTCAACACTCGTCGCCATGCGTTTAACAAAGTGCAAAACGGCAATAATGACCCCGATATTGACAGCCACAACCAGATCGGCAAAAACCGTCAGGAAGAATGTAATCAGTAGAATGAGGACATCCGCTCTCGGGGCCCGTTTCAGTAGTTTGAGAAAGTGCCGGACTTCACTCATATTCCACGCGACCACGAACAAAATTGCACTCAGGGCTGCAAGTGGGATATTGACCGCCAGCGGGGCGAGCAGGAGCAGGATGATAATGAGGGTGGCGGTATGGACAAGGCCTGCCAGCGGACTATTGCCACCGTTACGGATATTGGTCGCTGTCCGGGCAATCGCTCCTGTTGCAGCAATGCCACCGAACAGGGGAGACACCATATTCGCGATACCCTGACCAATTAACTCTTGATTTGAATTATGCCGTGTCCCAGTCATTCCGTCTGCAACCACCGCAGATAAAAGTGACTCGATTGCCCCTAGCATTGCAATCGCAAATGCAGGGCCGATCAACGGAATCAAGTCCGCAAGACTTGCTTGTGGCAGCGTCACTGATGGTAACCCCTGAGGGATGCCGCCAAATGCTGTCCCGATGGTACGGATACTGTCGAGATGTAGCGTATTCTGTAACAGCGTTGCGACGACCAGTGCCAGCAACGGACCGGGGACTTTGGTCAGTTTCGGGATCTTCGGTCCGTAAATGACAATCACCAAAGACAGCAGAGCCAGCCCGGTTGTTTGCCAGTCTAACTGAGGGAAAGCGTGATAGATGGACAGCAGCTTCTGATGAAAGTGTTCACCATGAATTTGCGGTAAACCGAAGAACTCCTGCCATTGTCCGACCCAGATAATGACCCCGATACCGCTGGTAAAGCCAATAATCACCGGATCAGGAATAAACCGAATGATGCTGCCAAGCTTGGTAATGCCCAACAGCAGCAGAAAAACACCTGCCATCATGGTAGCAATTTGTAAGCCACTGATACCGTAGTCATGGACCACGCCGGACAATAACACGATGAAAGCACCAGTCGGCCCTGCGATTTGAATGCGGGAACCACCGAACAACGAAACGAGTATGCCGGCAACGATAGCCGTGTACAGACCCTGCTCCGGTTTCACACCTGATGCAATTGCAAACGCCATTGCCAGGGGTAAAGCGACCACACCGACAATGACACCCGCGCTAATATTCCGTAACCATTGAGAAGGATGAAAGAGCCCGGCTTTATAGGACTCATAACAGGCAATCATGCTAATAACCATTAAAAGAGAAAGGAGACCAGATCTTACAACGATGTTTTACACTGTAAAGAGCAACTAGTAATAATTTCATGATTTCGGTATAAAACCAGAGCGGACAGCAAAATAGTCAACATGAATGCAACATAATAACAGTCGCTGCCGTTTATTTTATTGTTCAGTCTGAGGAATGAAGTGATGAAAATATCAGTATTTAGCTCGAAAGCTTATGATCAGGCGTATTTTACCCAGGCCAATCAGGCATACGGATTCGAGCTTGAGTTTTACGAAGTCCGGTTAGACCAAAAAACCGCCAGACTCGCGCATAACAGCCCGGTTGTCTGCGCATTTGTAAATGATGATCTGTCGGAGCAGGTGCTACAGACCTTAGCTGAAAATGGCACCCAATTATTGGCAATGCGCTGCGCGGGGTATAACAATGTTGATCTGGCAGCCGCCAAAAAGTACCACATTACCGTGGTGCGTGTACCGGCATACTCGCCTGAAGCGGTGGCTGAGCATACCGTCGGTTTAATGATGACACTGAATCGGCGCATTCATAAAGCCTATCAACGTACCCGCGATGCCAATTTTTCACTCGACGGATTAGTCGGGTTCAACATGCATGGTAAAACAGCCGGCATTATCGGAACCGGAAAAATCGGTGTGGCGACCCTGCGGATTTTGAAAGGATTCGGCATGCGATTATTGGTGCATGATCCGTATCAGAATCCTGCGGCACTTGAGCTCGGGGCAGAATATGTCGATTTAGATACGCTACTGCAAGCGTCGGATGTGATTAGTCTGCACTGTCCGCTCTTCAAAGAAAATCACCACATGCTCGATGCTCAGGCTTTCGCTAAAATGAAAAAGGGCGTGATGATCATCAATACCAGCCGAGGTGCATTACTGAATGCACTTGATGCGATTGAAGCACTTAAACAAGGTGTTATCGGCTCTCTGGGGCTGGATGTTTACGAAGAAGAACAAGAACTGTTTTTTGAAGATAAATCCAATGTTGTGATTACCGATGATGTGTTCCGCCGTTTATCGGCTTGCCATAATGTCCTGTTTACCGGCCATCAGGCATTTCTGACTAAAGAAGCCTTATTATCGATCGCCAGTACGACATTCGACAATGTGAACAGCTTCCAGCAGCACACCCGCAGTGGTAATGAGGTCGAGTCAGTCGTTGCAAAATAAAAACATTTGCATTTTAAGAATGACATATGAGTTTCACTGTATTGCGAATAGGTTTATATTTATGCGAATCTTTTAAAATCAAATAGTTATATTTATTTTAAAAGTTGGCACGCATACTGCAATATCTATCGTGACCCTTATTAAGCCGAGGGTCACCTAGCCAACTGACGTTGTTAGTGAACCTATTTTGTTCATATTGATAGCCAATCACAATTTTGTGGTTGGCTTTTTTTTGGGTAAAAATCGATAGTGAGGTGGTTCTGCTATAAACATTTGATCATTAGTCGCTCTTCAATTGAACATATAAAAAAGTGATTGTTTACTAAAAAATAATAATAAAGTTGTCAATATTTATATCGATGATATTATTCCTACCCTATATTTGTCATTTCCATGACATTTGTGTTTTTCAATCTTTATGAAAAGTTGATATGAGTCAATATATTCGAAAGTTATAATATATTGGTGGTATTGATTTTTCTGGGTTTATTCAATTCCGGGGTCAGTGCTGGTTATATGTGTTCTGTTCAAAGTATTCAATTATTTCTCTGCGTACTATTGTTGTCTATTTTTAGACCAGCCTTTGGCCATGTAGTCGCAGGAAGCCAGAAGAGTGGTGCCGAACAAGTATCGGTAAGTCAACGTTCAAATCAATATTATATCCGAATTGCGAAAGCAAATGACTATGGTGTGTCATTGAACTATTTCGATAGCTTTGATGCTCAGGAAAAAGATATTGTTTTACTTAATTCACCAGTCATGAATGTTAAAGTGGCTCAAGCACCGGCACAAACAATTGTATTGATTGTCAAGGATAGCCAGCTTGCCAATATCAAAAATATTCGGGTGGAAGGTCATGCTGCTGATATAGTGCTGGCTGCACCGAAAGGGATTCGTTGCGATGGGTGTTCGATTGAGAATGCTGAACGTGTAACGCTCGCAACTGGTACGATTACTTCTGATTACGGCGAACTGGAAACAATTAAAATAACCAATGGCAGCATGGAAATTACTGGTGATGGGTTCAGCGCCACCGATTTATCGTTATTAGATATTGCTGCGGGGCATGTATTGGTGGATGCGCCATTCAGAACAAATATGAGAGGGAGTCTTTCCACTCGGAATCATCAACAGGTCAAAGAAATCGATGAAGCCGGAGAATTAGACGTTTCGAATGGTGATGTACAAATAATCGTTGGTCAGAATCATTTTCGCTATTCTGATAGGCAGTCCAATGCTTATTATAAAAACTTTTCCATCAAAGACTATGCATCATTATATGCTCTGGAAATTACTCACAGCGGAACATTTGCTGTTGGTAATCTCCATCTTGAATCGACTTATGACAACGGTATTGTTTTTGTCGGTGGTCAGATCAAGGCTCAGGGTGCTTGGGCTTATGTCGGGCGATATAATGATCAAAGTATTGTCCCATTGGAATCAGTGAAAATTAAAGCGAATGGTAACATCTATCTTTCCGATCAAATTATTGCTGCCAATCGAGTTGATATTGAGTCAACAGGGCTGGTTGAGGTTAAGGCTTTATCAGCGGGCAATAACTATTTATTGGATAGTATTTCCGCCGCTGAGGTGAATATTGCAGCTGTTGGCGTGATGAAAAATGCAGGGGCGATTGTTGCAGAGTCAGTGTATGTTTCGGCACAAGAGATAACCAATGAAGGAGATATTGAATCGACCCGAGATTTATATCTCAATGGAAAAAGTGGCATCGCAAATCAGTATGGTGGTGTGATTCTTGGTGAAAATATTGAGATGAAATCTGAAAAGGATGTGATTAATGGTCAGCTTTATCCGTTCAAACCCTCAAAATGGTGTGCCTATAGCCAAAGATCAATTATATCGGATCATTCACTAGAAACTGGTGGAAAAATATCTGTTCCACTATTTAAAGGATGTGGCAAAGTTGCCGTTGATTCTCTTAGTGCTTATATATTGGGACAAAACATTAAGGTTGAAGCTCAAAATTTCACTAATGCCAATCCTTATGAAGTCTCAAGAAATGGTTATACAGATCCTGAACTGAAATTAGATTTTATCAAAAGTTCTCAGGTTGTTATTTCAGCGGAGTCCATTCTGGAGTTTCATCTCAAGGAGCGGCTTTGGAATATGTCAGCGATTGCAGAGTCTTGGACGGGAAATGTCGTTTTAGATACGCCGTTGATTGACAATGAACGATATCATATCTGGGCTGATACCTATACAACAAAGTCCCCTCAGGTTACTTGCACAAGAAAAGAAGATAAACCGGGAAGCCCAATCATGACATATGAGAGGAGAGAGTTGTGCCTAGTGAATCCCAATATCTTAGTCGATAAAAAAATACAGTACATTAAAGTATTATCCCCACCAGCTCGATTGAATGTCGGCGGTAGCCTTGTATTAAAAAGTAATATGTTTAGCAATGAGCATAGCAGTGTTGAAGTCAGGAAAGATATTTCTGGATCGGTTTTTAACGTATGGATGGAAGGGTTGCAGCTTCGGGATGTTTTTGAGCAAACAACAACTCAGTATCACTCAAGAAGGTATTGTAGCAAACGTTTTTTCAGACATTGTATCAGGCATAAAACGGATCACTGGAAAACTTCAACCACTAAATTAGTTAAAAATGAAGTAACAGCTGAATACCCATTTATTTTTTATGTCGATGGACATATTTATGAGGGCTTTGGCAGTGATTCTTATTCATTGCAAAATATTACGTTTGGTCCTTATGCAACTGCTTATATGCCACCACCTTCACCAACATCTAAACCAAGTAAATATGTGCCGATATTTAATGGGGATACCACTATCTTCATTCCAAATCCTTCTTATCGGGAGGGAGAATGATGCCCGATTGTCATTCTGTTTTTGAAAATATGATTTATTTATTCAGTGGATTAGAGTTTGGTAAATAAGATGATGAAAAATAAAAAAATACCATTATGGCAGCGTCTGACTTCTAGTATCTTGTTGCCAGTGCTTCTTACACATATGGCTTTCCCGGTTTATGCCGCGGCGGTGCAGCATGTTGCTCTGGAATCGATTACTAATGCTGTGGCTAGTTCAGCACGTTATCGACTGCAAGAACAAGTACGGGATTACCTGTATGCCGGGGCGATAGAAAAAGATGAGCTGGCAATTTTTGACGGATTTGAATTCTTCTTTACTCAGATTAAAGCCAAATATCCTGAGATGTTGTCTGCCTATCAAGGGGCAAATACCACGTTAGATGATATTCCGACCCGTTTCGGAACCCCCTATGTAGAGCGGGGAATCATCAGAGAACAGTTGGTTCAATTATTAAATAAGAACTGGATTTCAGCGCCCGGTTATTCAAGTTATAACGAACAGACCAAAAAGCTGTATGAGAATGCTGTCCGTTATGCGAAATCGGCTGGGAAAAAGCTAGGCGAGCCTCTCACCGAAGAACAAATTTCCCAGCTTTCTACAGATATGGTCTGGCCTGAAACCCGAGTTGTGAACGGGCATGAATATCTCATTCCGTTTGTGTATCTGGTACCCACCACCATTGAACAGCAGCGGTTGACTGAGTCTACATTGACAGCCGGATCCGCAGATATTCATACCAACTCATTCGTAGTTAACGGTGCACATGTTGATATTAAACATAAGGCACTTCTCGATATCACCCATGATTTTATTAATACCAAAGGAACAATTTCGGGTGGGCAACTAACTATCCGTACGGGACGCGATCTACAAAATCTTTCGGGGACCATTACTGGTGATAATGTTTCTCTGATTGCCAACCGATTGGTGAATGACACGCTGGTCACTCGTCTTGATTATGGGCATGGTTACGCAGAAAGTTTTGACCAGATTGGTTCGATTGTTTCACTGGGCGATCTGAATATTCAGACCACGTCTGATGTGGTCAGTCACGGCGGGCAATTCTCTGCACAGGGCGATTTACAAATTCGCTCTGAAGGCAACATCATTCTTGTCCCTCAAGTCACCAAAAGCGCACGTAAAGAATCCGGCCAGCATTGGTCAGAAAGTGAATCGTCGCTGGTTAATCTGCAAACCCATCTTTCTGCTATCGATACATTGTCGTTGATTTCGGGTGGCGAGGTTTATATCGAAGGTGCTGCCCTAGAGAGTCAGGGGTTGCTGGAGATCCTCGCAGCCCACGGCATTACCCTAAAAAGCGCAGCAGATATGCATACTTTTGACAGCCGCTTTCATGCTGAAAGCGGTGGCATGTTCGGGACCAAAGAAAGTGAGTCCGAGAGTCGCAATGAAGCTGAGATCGTCAGAACTTTATTGAAAGCCGGGCAGAGTCTGGTATTACGAACCTTACAGGGTAACATTCTGCTTGAAGCCGTTACGGTTGATAGCCGGGGTATTTCAAAAATTATTGCTGAGCATGGGGAGATTGATTTCGAACTGGCAAAGCTGCTTGAAACCTATAGCTATCAAAAGTCCTACGATGGCGCTTTATCGTTCCGCCATCAGGGGCATGGTTATCAACGTGAAGTTGCTTATTACTCTGAGTTTATTAACTCCGGTGGCATCATGCTCGATGCCTACAACGGTGTTCGGATTCAGTATGCTGGGGATAAATATAATTTAGATTCGACATTGGCAACACTAGCGCAGTCACCAGAGCTCGCATGGATGGAGGACATCCGTAATGATCCTTCTTTGAATGTGGACTGGCAGGATGTGCAGTTGGTCATGGAAGAGTGGGATTATGACCAATCCGGGCTGACACCGGCTGCGATGACGATTCTGGCGATTGCGATGGCGATCGCTACCGGGCCTGGAGGATTGACAGCTTTCAGTGGCCAAGGCGCGATGATCGCTGCAGTGAATACCGGGGTGTCAACATTGGTGATGCAGGCATCTGCCAGCTTACTGGCCAATGGATTTGATATCAAAGACACCTTGAAGTCGATGGCTTCTGATGAAAGCCTAAAGTCACTCGCAACCAGTATGGTGACCGCTGGTGTACTGGGTAAGCTCAACGTTGGCGGGCTTTCTAACGGTATCCAATCGCAAGTCACTCAGATGCTGATGCGTTCGGCAGTGAGTTCGGGGATTGCAACGGTTATCAACGGTGGCAGTGTCAATGACTTCAGCGATTCTTTTAAGACCAGTTTTTCGACTGCAGTCGTGACAGCGATTGGCGCTGAATTAGCGGAAAAAATTGGTGATGCTGCCGGAGCACACGGTGCCACCGAGTCTAACCCAACGGGTACGGCACAGATTGATGTAGCAACCAAGTATATTGCCCACGCTGCATTAGGATGCGGCTTAGGTGGTGCGATGACATCCATCAGCGGCGGTAATCACTCCGATTATCAGAGTGGCTGTATTTCAGGTGCTGCCGGTGGCGTGATCGGTGAGTATGTTGCAGGACAGTATCTGGATGAGATCGCGTCAAAGCAACTCAAAGTTGAGCGGGCGGCTGCTGATATTCTCAGTGATAACCAACTGACTGAGACTCAGCTCAAGCAACATATCGCAGAGATGCGCGCACAGGGCGTTGATATTTCCCGTATGGCGGCAGCACTTACCGTCTTTGCATTTCATGGTAATGTTGATATTGCCGATTATACGGCTGGCAATGCCGCTCAGCATAACGTCTTGTTCTTGTTGGTGTTTGCCTTTAACGTCGGTATGGCGGTTTGGACGGCATATGACATCTACAATACCATCGATTCTTTTGTCAAAGCATTAGAAAGTGGTAAGCCACTGGATGAGTTAGTTCAAGGTGCAATTCTTGAGTTAGCGATTAACCTGACCGTTGGTAAATTCGGTAAAGCCGGTCGTGCGATTCTGAAAAGTAAACCAGCCGATGAGTTGTTCGACATCATCCGCAAAGAGCTAGAGCATATTGCGCCGAGCCTGACGAAAAAATTTGATGAGTTTGTTAAAAACTTCCAACTTTCAAAATCCGGAAAACCTTTAACCGCTGGGCCGGGTAAAGAGCCGGTAGATATTGATGATTATGTTAGTGTTCCGAGTAAGCATCCAATACCGAATGTTGGTAAACTATGGCCAGATAAGACAACCCAGCATGTTATCAAAGGTGATTTTGATGAGCTGAACAGGCTTGTTGGGGGAATGCATACCGCGGAAGGGCTTGCTGACTTTATTAAATTAAGGGAATTATCCGGGACCAAATATACATTGAAAGAAGTGGATGCGTTTTTATCTCGTAATGATACCTCTGAGATCTGGGTTCAGACATTACCGAATGGTGTCAAAAGGTTGCAACTGCCGCGAGAAGGGTTACATAGAAACGCTTTTGAAAGGGGAAGTGTGAAGATCGGTGATATCAGAGTAAAAGGTATTAAGACCATTTTCCCCGAAAACTTTACCCATCAGGATATTGTTGCAGCAAGTCAGAAAGTTTTGCAGGATAACTATGACAAGGTGACAAAAGAGGAGCTGTATGGTGTCTATAAAGGTATTAGTATTCGCTTATCGCGAGATTTAAACACAGGAAGGATTAAGACAATCCATCCGAGTTGGAATCAATAAGGGGGAACCAATGGATCATTTCGAATTAAAGCTTGAGGATATATATAGGAGTGAGTATTTTGATGAAGCCTCCTATATTAATATCGATGACTTTCTACATAGTCATCCTTCTTATGTAGATTTCTTTGTACAGAAGCTGGAATCAGAGCCGGAGAATATGGAGGTTTTATACCTGATTATTATTCAAATCGTTCCTTTAGACTGTTGTATTAAACATGCCTTAGAGTGTGAAGACTGGACATATCAAGACTTTGATGAATGTAAATTTAGCTGGTACAAAGACAGAGAAAGCTTTTCACCAATGACGCGTGAAGAATATGAGCAATGGCTGGCGAAGCAGATGATTAACGAAGGGCGGGCATCGTTGCAGTAATGTGCGAGACTGTTCATTATTCTGTGTCACGCCCATTTTTATAAATCCAGATATGGAGTGAGTCTGCCTTCAAAGTGGATGCTGAGCTGAGACAGTGTCAGGTTCCAGTTCTGCACCGGATGCGTCCACTTTTCACTGGCTTTCAACATACCTGCATACAACAGCTTGAGCAAGCTGGTTTCATTAGCAAAACCGCCCTTGGTTTTGGTCAGTTTGCGGAACTGACGATGTACCGCCTCAACCGCATTGGTGGTGTAAATGGCTCTGCGGACCTGTTCGGGATATTTGAAATACACCGATAAGTTCTCCCATTTATTGCGCCATGACTGAATCACCAGCGGGTATTGTGGTCCCCATTTGGCTTCCAGCTCATCCAGCTCATGTTCGGCAGCTTTAAGGGTTGCCGCTTTATAAACACATTTTAAATCCGCCATAAACGCTTTCTGATTTTTGCTGGCGACATACTTCATCGAGTTACGGATTTGATGGATAACACAGAGTTGGACTTCAGTCTGCGGGTAAATGGTTTCAATCGCCTGAGGGAACCCTTTGAGGCCATCGACACAAGCAATACAAATATCTTTGACACCGCGATTTTGTAAGTCGGTCAGGACACTGAGCCAGTAATGCGCGCCTTCGGCATCAGAGAGATAAATCCCCAGCAGCTCTTTTTTTCCTTCGATATTGAGTGCAAGGATGGTGTAAATGGCTTTGGAAACAAAGCGACCGTTTTCCTTGATTTTGTAGTGAACGGCATCAAGCCAGACGACCGGATAGACGGGGTCTAAATCCCGCTCCTGCCATGCTCTGAGCTCAGGGATAAGACGGTCGGTGATGGCGTTAATCGTGCCATTGGAAACGCTGATACCATACATATCCAGCAGATATTCCCGGATATGTTGATAGCTGTTGCCAAGGGCAAACAGGGAGAGGACATTACGTTCCATCTCATCGGTCAGTCGGGTCTGGTGCTTCTTGACAGTTTGCGGGTCAAAAGAGCCATTTCGGTCACGGGGCGTTTCAAGTTCAAATTCCCCGGATGAGGTTTTAACGGTTTTGCGGGATTTTCCATTTTTGCGATTGTCGGGCTCAGCTTCAAGGTGCTGTTCGATTTCAGCCCCGAGCGCGGCTTCAGTGATTTGCTTAATCAACGGGGTGAGCAAACCGTCTTTGCCGTTGAGGCCCTGACCGGATTGCAATGCTTTGGCAAAAGCTTGAATATCAATTTCGAATTTATCGTCAGACATAAGGTGTCATTTCCTTTTTGGTTCAGTTTAAAGAAATGACACAGAAATTTGAACACTACCTTTTCCATTTTTGCGATTGTCGGGCTCAGCTTCAAGGTGCTGTTCGATTTCAGCCCCGAGCGCGGCTTCAGTGATTTGCTTAATCAACGGGGTGAGCAAACCGTCTTTGCCGTTGAGGCCCTGACCGGATTGCAATGCTTTGGCAAAAGCTTGAATATCAATTTCGAATTTATCGTCAGACATAAGGTGTCATTTCCTTTTTGGTTCAGTTTAAAGAAATGACACAGAAATTTGAACACTACCGCAAAAAGCCAATCACAATTTTGTGGTTGGCTTTTTCAGGATTGCATGACAAACCGACGACAATAAACCGCGCTTATCCAAAAACAAGCAAGAATTATATCACCCCTTGAACAATCATTTTGACGGCAAACAAGCTGAGTAACATTTTGATGATTTGAATCATTCGCTCATTATTGCTTCTTAAACGCAGCCTTGTGCCTAAAAATGATCCCCACACCGCGCCGATAATCATATCAATAATCAAATTTAAATCAGTGAGTAAGCTTGCCGTTACAGTTAAATAGACTGGGATTTTGGTGAGGTGACTGATCGTCATAAATAATGAACTTGTTGCAATAATGCTATCTTTCGACTTCAGTTGTTTGGTTAAGACATTTAAGGCCAAAGGGCCGGTCACACCAACGACCAGCCCCAAACCTGTTTGCAAGAAACCAATCGAATACAGTTGCTTGTTATTTGCAGGTTTTGATCAGATCTCTTGTCATAAAGCGGCTGTGCGGATCGTCTTGATAGTGAGCAAATGGCCCGCAATAACGGAAACCAAATTTTTCGTATAAGTTTCTGGCCGGGCGGAAGAAATCATGAGATCCCGTTTCAAGGCTAACGGTCTGATAGCCGCGCTCAGTGGCGATATCAAGTGCATGCATGAGTAGTTGCGTCGCGACACCGGATTGACGGGCAGCGCGTGAGGTTCGCATCGATTTCAACTCAATATGCTCGGGGGTCAGTTGTTTGATGGCAAGACAACCTTGCAGTTCATTACCGAGCCAAGCGCTGAAGAAGGTTATCTCCGGGGATTTTAGTGCATCTACATCTAAGGCATGCGCGCTTTCCGCGGGTGAGGTCTTATACATATCTGCCAGATGCTCTTCGAGCAGTCTGATCACCTCGCCACCCGATAAATCATCAATTTTGATTTCCATATGCTGGATTGTCCTTTTATTTATATAACATTTACTTATATAACGTTAAATGAAGGGAGAGCGCACCTGAATGCCGTGCCAAAATTTGTCTTTCACCACAAAAATCGTTATATATCAAAATGTCACACAGCACAGATTTCTGATGAATCGTTTTGGTGTATTGCTAACGACAGCCTTGTCAATTGATCAAAAAACCGATTTCTTTGATTTGCTGGTCAATCTCTTTAATGAAGTAACGCGCTAAACGTTCTCCCGGAACGACGTCGCTGGTCTGCTTCCACACGATCTGGACCACGTCATTGTTACGCAGTACCGCCAGTATTTCTCGATCAAGGCTTAACGATGTGAAGAATTCATTTTCTTGCCATAATTTGAGAACATGTTTTTTATTATTGGGATCCTGCGCTTCTTCGTCTGTTTGATAAGCACAAAAAGCAGCCCAGTCTTGCCGGTTTGAAGCGTTGACAACGGCATCAATCATCGGCTGGGCGATGGCTATAATTTCTTGGTCGGTTTTACTGGTAATTGACATATCGTTTCTCCGCATGACTGATTTAATTGAGCAATTTAACGAAATACTTTGGCGATTCTACATATCCATTTTGATCATAAAAGCGGTGTGCATCAACACGTCTGGCATGGCAATGGACTTCGATGCGATCACAGCCGCGCGCTTTTGCAATTATATGAAACCCCGTTTAAAGCGGTTAGATATTGGAACCTTTATCTATGTTCCTTTTATCCAGTTTATGAACCCATATGAAATTAGATTGATTTGGTTATGATAAGTCGATTGTACTTATTTGTAATGATGAGAAGCACGATGTCAGTCACTCAAATGAAAGGTGATTTTCGCACTATCAGCGGTTTTGTTCCAACGTCGAGAACAGTCGATGCAGTAAATGACATGAACGATGTGATTAACATGAGTTCATTGTTAGAAAAGATCCTTATGTTCATTCCTGCATTTCAGATATTTGCAGGTCGAAATACATACACAAATGTGACACTTGCTTCTACAGCGCAGAATATAAAGGACTACGACTGGGTGATGTTTGCTCAGGCCGTTCAGTCGATTGATACCGTCAAACGAGAAAGGTTAGAGAAAATCGCGTTTCAAGCTGCTCTGTTATCAATGGGGAAGGAGAGAACTTTTTGGGAGTGTGTTTACAATGCGTTATAAAAAATGGCTGGTGGTAGTGTTATGTTTTTTTTGCTATTCAGTCAACGCCATATCGATGGATGAATATTTACGGCAAAAAATGCTGACAAGTTATGACAACTTGAATGTGAAACTCGAACACTGTCGTCATCAGAGAGTAAAAATTGTTAAAGATGAAATCAAATCGGCTTGGCTAGCCTCGCTTTCTCAAGAAAAAAAAGTAATGGTCGTTTCTATTTTGAGTGAAATGGCTAATGATAAATGTGTCGCAGCAGAGAAAGCTCGCTACAGCCAGGATCTACTGAATTATGTCGCGGAAAGCGGAGATAAAACAAGATTGGATGAATGGCTGAAAATGCAGAAAACATATCGTCCGCAAGCGCTGGAGCCTGCATTTCAGCAACTCGATATGCAGCAGATAGAAAAATTGTCTGCAACACCACCGTTCAATACGCCATTTAATCCGCTGCAACTTATGGGTGTGTATCAGTGAGCCCTAATGGCACTCAAATGTACCATAGGGCAATCATGATCCGGCTGATGTTCACCCCAGCGCTTAACCCCGAATGGTGACGGTCGATCCGGTCAATGCAGGTTCGACGTCAATCCGCAGCGCCATTTGCTCTTTCAGATCCGCAACGTGGGAGATGATGCTGATCATCCGCCCGGTTTGTTGGCGCTCTACCAGTGGCAATGATATGACACGATCAGTCCCAGCTTTGATCTGTTCAGATTGAACCGGATAGTGACTTAATCATGAAATGAATGAATAAGTGATAAAAGTTTCTGACATCATCTCTCAAAAAATAAAACCAGTCGCATACTCAGATTGTTGCGTTATGTTCAATATGATATTTAAAAATATCATTCATAGTTATTGGGTCCAATAAAAGTTATGGCTAAAGCTGTTCGTGTCGGAGACACCGGAACTGCTCATGATGGATTTCCACCAACACCTGTCACTTCCGGCTCTCCCGATGTTTCTATTGATGGTATTCCCGCTGCTCGGGTCGGGGATCCACTCGAGTCACATTCCAAACCAAAGCATCCTCCCCACGCACGAAAAATATCATCGGGTTCTTCTACTGTGATGATTAACAATAAACCAGCAGCGATTACAGGCGGTTCGGTGAATTGTGGTGGGGTAACAATGGGCGGTGGTACGGTTAATATTGGTGATGAGGTCCCACAACCACAACTGATGAAAAAACTGCATGATCGTGCCTTTATTATTAAAGATGAAACGGGACAACCGCTTCGGGATGTGGAATATCGTATTGTTGTTGATGGCGAAACGGTTGCTCAGGGAAAAACCGATCACAGTGGACAATTACCGATCACAGATACAGGTACTCAACCGAAAAAAGTCCAAATATTTATTAAGGAAATATAATGTCAGATACATCGGGTTGGGTACTGAAAAAAGAAGTTGTTTCAACCTCTGCCTCTACGCATGATCCCGTGTCTATTTTGTTACCGTGTCAACATTCAAATGGTGCTTTACTGGTTGCTGAATATATTATTGGTGAAATGAAAACGAATATTCAGAGTAAGACTTGTGAAACGATTCGATATCTGTTGGATTATAAGTATGAACGGCTGCAAGAGTGGCGGCAATTACCGTGGTATAAACAACTGTTTGTACCTGTGCCAAGGCCTGATTTGATCACGGCAAGCGCATTGTGGCTCGAAAAAGTATATAAAGGGCATTCGTGGGATCATAAGCCATTAATTCGTGATAACCCAAGTTTAAAAGCTGTTGCGGTACATCGTAAATTATGGACATTAGCGAAAATACGAGCATATCGGCAAAATAAAAATCCTAATGATAAACCACCGACTGACTCTAAAAGTTATTGGCATAAATATAAAAGACATGATTATTTTTATGATATTTGGTCCAATGTGCATTATGGCTATGTCGGTTTGGCTTGCGGTTTTAGCCAAGAGCTTTTGTTACGAGGTGCAGGCGGAGCTCAGTTCCTCGATAATATGACGACCTCGGGCGATGCTCCGGATGATGTGGTTGCTGTGAAGGTCGGCTTCGAACTATATCAGGATTACGGAGATTCGTTAGCAACATTGACCCCATCAGATTTAATGAAACGGTTGGAGCAAGCGAGTTTTTCTGACGCAGCGCGTGACATTCATTTATGTTTTCACCCACACAGAAAAGAATTAGAAAATGAAAGCTAGTCCAGTCAAAATAATTCGAATGATTCTTTTATTGATATGCATCGGTTTTGTCGTTGCTTTTTTCTTTCCGAAACGGATGTACATTCATTACAACAACCCAGATAAACCAATCCAGGTTTGGCTATATCAGTATGACGATACATCAGAAATAAAAGATGTTTCACAAGGGCCAGTGATGTTTGTCATTAAACGGCCATGGCTAGCGACTTTTTTCTCACCGGATATTTTGGCCTCAGTCAGTTGGTCTTACAAAAATCAGCGTTCAGTGATTGATGCGCTGGATATGATAGCCGAAGAAGGGCAGCCTGATTTACACCATGTGTGTCGATTGGATCTCTATCTTGACGGCCATGCAAAACTGCTTCGTTATGAAGAGACCGACTTCCTGTTTTTGAATTTCTGTTGGTGAGTTTTTGTAGATAAAACGGGAAGCGTTGCTCTCTTTTGACGGATAAAGAGAGCAGCGTTTGGGCGTGTGTTTACCATGCGTTTGTAAAGCATGAACGTGTATCAGTGAGCCCTAATGGCACTCAAATGTACCATAGGGCAATCATGGACCATTAGGGCAATCATGATCCGGCTGATGTTCACCCCAGCGCTTAACCCCGAATGGTGACGGTCGATCCGGTCAATGCAGGTTCGACGTCAATCCGCAGCGCCATTTGCTCTTTCAGATCCGCAACGTGGGAGATGATACCGATCATCCGCCCGGTTTGTTGGAGATCCACCAGTGTCTGTATCGCCAGATCGAGCGACTCCGGATCTAAACTCCCGAAACCTTCATCAATGAATAATGTTTCCAGCCGGATGCCACCACTGTAGGACTGCACGACATCAGACAAGCCCAAAGCGAGCGCCAGCGCCGCCATAAAAGACTCCCCCCCGGACAGCGTTGCCACATCGCGGTTTTTACCGGTGTAACCATCTTCCACCACCAAATCGAGCCCCCGGCCGGCAATGCCTTTGAACCCCTCTGTTTTCCGCACCAGCGTATAGCGACCTTTGCTCATGATACTCAGTCGCTGAGAGGCCTGAATCAGGACGTCATCGAGTAATACTCCCAGCACAAAGCGGTGCAGACTAATCCGGCTCCCCGTTTTGCCGCTGGCAACATCATAGAGGGTGCCGTAGACCTGATACGCTTGTTCCAGTTTGGCGTTTTGCGCATGTAGCTGAGCAATATCCTGGCGCACTTTTTCCACCCGTTTGAAGGTTGAATAGATGGTGTCGAGCTGCTGGCGTGCGTCGGTATAGGTTTGTTGTGTCTGCGTCAGGGTCGCATCCAGTGCTGCTAAGTCCGGTCTTTGGGCATCTTTCAAGGTTGCCGTTAAGTCAGCCAGCGTCTGTTCCAAGCGGGTTTGTGTCTGTTTGAACTCATCCAGCTCTTGTTGCCAGCGCTGGATCTCCTGCTCGGTGCGTTGACTGTCGAGGTAGTGTTGTTCATCGTTAAAATGACTTGCCGCTAATGCTTGGTGCCATTCGGTTTCTGCCACAGTCAATTGTGTTTTGGCCTGTTGCAGTAACTCCTGATTGGTAGTGATCTGGCTGTTAAGGTTCGCATGGGTCAGTGTTGCTTGTTGCAGTTCCGTCTGTGCGGTCGTGAATGTTTGATTGAGCGTGTCGATTTGCTGCTGTGTTGCCGCAATTTCTTGGTTCACCTTGGTGACGCTGTCACGTTTGGGGTCGATTGATTCACTGAGCTGACGTAACTGTTCCTGACTGGTACTCAGCCGTGAATCGTTGGCAACGATTTGTTGTTGGAGTTCGGTTAGTTTGCGATCTCCGGCTTCACAGCGTTGATTGAGCGTTGTGACAGCTTGCGTCATTTGTTCCAGATTGAGAGTGGATAAATATTGCAGGCGGTCATGTTTGGCCTGTAAATCTTGCTGGAGCTGTGCCGGTTGCATCGAGGCTTGCTCGCCGAGTTGTGTGGTTAACTCATTCAGGCGCTGCTCGGTTTGGGTAATCAGTGTCTGGTGTTGGTCCAGTTGCGCTGAGCATTGATGAGCGTGTTGCCATGCCTGTTGCTGTTCAGTGCGGGCTTGCTGGATGTGCGCTTTGGTCACTTCTGTCTCGGTCAAAACCGCAGGGGACGGATGATCACAACTGCCGCAGACCGGACACGCCTCTCCGGGGTGAAGTTTCTGGGCGAGAATGGCCGCTTGCGCACTGTGCCACTGCATTTCTAACCGGTCGGCTTGTTGCTGGGCCGCTGTAAAATCTTGCTGGGCTTGTTCGACCGCTGCTGTCTTTTGCGGCGTCTGTTCCAGCGCTTGCTGATGCTGTTTTCTGAGCGTTTCCAGTTGATTGAGATCCGTCGCTAAACGCTGCATTCGGGCAATGTCAGCGTCAATCACTGGTTTTTCAGCCACTTCAGTTTGCGCTTTCTCGAATGCTTGGCGGGCTTGTTCCGCTTCGCGGAGCAATTTTTCTTTATGAGCAATATATTGGGTCTGGGTGGTCTCAAGCTTCTGCTTCTGGCTGATATGTTCCGCGATTTTTGCTTCGAGTGCTTGCTTTTCAGCCAGTTTGGTTGTGAGGCTGTCTAACTGATAGACCGTCTTGGTCAGTTCAGGGAGCAGCTTGGCTTGTTCCGTTGCGGCATCGAGTGCGACCTGTTTGCGCTGTTGTTCCGTCTGCGCGGTGTCGCGGGCCTTTTCCTGAGTGATGATTTTCTGCTGAAACTCGTCTGCCTGCTTGGCTGCATTGACCCGATTGACATAAGGCAGCTGGATTTTGGCTGCATTGCGCGCAGTATCCAATTGTTGTTGCTTGGTGGCCATATGCGCACTTTGTTCAAGATGCGTGTTCAGCGCCGATTGTGCTTGGCTGAAGCGATCAAAACCCTGATTGAGTGCTTGGGCTTTCTGAATCTCGGATTTGAGTTGATTGAGTGCCGACAGGGCGTTCTGCTCTTGATGACGCGCCGCTTCGAGTTGTCGGGCAAACGCTGTCTGTTGTTCGTCAAGTGCCTGTTCAGAGGTGACGCCGGCAACCTGTAAAGCCCCGCGAATCTGATTATCAAATTCGTTTTTAGCCTGGCTGATATCACTGGCCTTATCTTTGAGTGCAAATTCGATTTTCTTGTAGATATCGGTTTGAAACAGTTGGCCGAAAATGGCTTCCCGATCTTTAGAGCTGGCCAGTAATAGCTCGCGGAATTGGCCTTGTGGCAGCACCATCACCTGACGAAACTGGGTATCGTTGAGGCCAATCAAAGCCGTCACGTCGGTTTTGACCTGTGCGGTCTTGGCTGTGATGAGTTTCTCTGCGTCAGTGATGTCGTACAGCGCTGCGCTGTGTTTACGAACGGTCGTCCCTTCGCCGCGACTTTTGGGCACTTGTTGTTCCGGGCTGCGGGTGACCCGGTAGATTTTATCATGCAGGGCAAAAGTCAGGATGATTTCAGTCGGGGTGTCCGCACTGGCGAGATCACTGCGCATTTGGCTGCCCTGACGTTCATTGCCGGTGGTTTCGCCATACAGCGCAAAGCAGATCGCATCCAAAATCGATGTTTTTCCTGAACCGGTCGGGCCATTAATCAGAAACAGCGGATGACGCCCCAGTCGCGTAAAGTCAATTTGTGCGGTATGCGCAAAAGGGCCAAAGGCCTGCATTGTCAGTTTTAATGGTGTCATGCGTGTCTCTTACTGCCGGGTGAGTTGGTTGATAATGTCGCTGATAGCACGCTCTTGTTCTGCCGATAAGTCGCAGTCTTGCACTTCAACAAAGAAATCACGGAACATGTCAATCTCGCTGCGGGACAATCTGGCTGAGGCCATGTCCTGTTCTACGCCAATTAACATGCCCGGTTTTTCTAAATGCAGCACATTAGGATAGACCGCGCGTAGTTTCTCCATCGGATTGAGAATGGCGTGTTTGTCCATCAGCCGGACCAGCAGATAATCGAGATGTTTCGGATCGGTCTTGCCCTGTTCGAGAATGGTGTTCAGTTCACCTTCGAGGATGCGCATTTCATGCGGTGCAGTAAGTTCGACCGGTTCGGCAGACACAAAACCGTCCTGATTCAATTCAACGAGTGTAAATCCTTTCTTATGATGCTGCTCACTGAAGCTGTACTTCATTAAAGAGCCGGAGTAGCGAATGTGCGCGGCACCTTTTTGTTGAGGCTGATGCAGGTGGCCGAGGGCGACATAATCGAAATCGATAAAATGTTCATGACTGACCCGATCTGAGCCCCCGATAGAGAGCAGCCTTTCTGACTCGGATTCAATCGCCCCATCGACAAAACAGTGACTGATGAGCACCTGTTTTTGGGTGGGGGAGGCGTGCTCGCGCACTTTTTGGGCCAATAATTGATGGGCTTCATCATGCGTTGACACTGAGGTTTGCAAGGCTGCGCGAACGGTTTCAGGATCACTGTAAGGCATGCCATAGAAGGCCACTTCACCGGCGGACTGACTCCGCAGGATGACCGGTTCCAGCATCTGTTCAAAATCACTGATAATGTGTAATCCGGCATTTTTCATCTGTTCAGCCCCGAAGCCGAGCCGTTCGGCACCATCATGATTCCCCGGGATGAGAACCATGGGGGTATTGAGGGTGCCACAAATCTGATGGATGACTTGATTCAACAGTTCGATGGCAATTGTTGGCGGCACGGAACGATCATAGATATCACCGGCAACAATGACTGCATCAACCGGGTTTTCTTCAATAAAAGCAACCAACTGTGCCAATACGGCTCTTTGATCGGCAATCAGTGAAACGCTGTGAAACTGGCGGCCAAGGTGCCAGTCTGAAGTATGGATAAATTTCATGGGTGTTGATTTCTTGATGTGTGGGCCAGAGCGGCATTGATAAAGTCCCGAAGATCAAAGACTAGCTTATCTGAGCTTGGCTGCAAAGGGAATGGTGGCGAGACATCGTTGTTGAACTTTGACGTCTGAGTCGTAAATCGAGATATATGATTGCATGGCCTCATGTGATATGAGCGTGATTTATATATCATTAAGATAAATATAATTACACAGTGATGATTCTATTTTGAATATATGAATGCCAGCGCTGCTTAATGAGATTTTGATCCTGCCGAAAAGGTTATTTTGTACAAAATTTTACCGGAAATGTTTATTTGTCGAAGTGCATATCAGTGATATGATTTGCTCACTGAAATTGACATTCTCATGACATCAAAGCAGTTAATTTTCTCGGGGTTTATCGTGATTTGATAAACATTTTCATTTAAATGTAGAAATATCTCTCAATCGTAGGTATCACATTGGCTAATATAAATAGGAAACTGAACGTCGGATATAGGGCTTCGGTGAAGTACGTATGGCTCATTATTGGTCTCTCTTTGATTTCAATCTGTCACTCGGCTGTGGCAGCGATCAATGCAAAAGATGAAGGCAGTCGTGCTGATCAAACGTCTGTATTGAATCAAACCGGTCAATATTACGTCCGAATTGCGAAGGCAAATGAGCAAGGATTATCGGTTAATAATTTTAGTTCGTTTGATGCGCAAGGAAAAAATATCGTCTTGCTCAACTCACGCGTGATGAATCCGAAAATCGGCAACGCTCCGGCTCAGACAATTGTGTTGATCGTCGATCAGCATCAACGAGCAAATATTCAATCGATTCGGGTTGAAGGACATGCGGCAGACGTGGTATTGGCTGCCCCCGGAGGGATCCAGTGTCAGGGTTGTTCTATCACGAACACCGAGCGGGCGACGCTCGCGACCGGTATTGCTCAGATAGAGAATGGCGAACTGACCGGCATTGATGTGAGCGGTGGCCGTGTCATGATTGGTGGGGCCGGGCTGACAGCAACGGATTTATCATTATTGGATATTGCCGCAGGTCAGGTACTGGTCGATGGCCCGTTACGCACCAATATGAAAGGCAGTCTTTCGACACGCAATCATCAAGAAGTGAAAGAAATTGATGCGGGCGGTAATTTAGAAGTCTCGAACGGTGACGTGCAAATTATTGTGGGTAAAAACCACTTCCGTTATACCGATCGCCGGTCTGATGCGCATTATCAACAGTTTAATCGTAAATCTTATCAAAACGCATCAAACGCCTTAGAGATCACTGAAAAAGGCCATATTTCAGTCGGGAATCTTCACCTCGAATCAACCTATGATTTCGGGACTATTTTAGTGGATGGTTTAATTCGGGCTCGGGGCAACTGGACTTATGTCGGGCGATATAATGAACAGAGTATTATTCCTTTAGAGTCAGTATCGATTAAATCCAATGGCAATATCAAATTATCTGAGCAGATTATTGCTGCCAATAAAGTCGATATTGAATCAACCCGAGCCATTCATATTGCCGCGCTGCCTGCCGGTAATAATTATCTGCTCGACAGTATTCAGGGTGCAGAAATCAAAGTTGTTGCGGTCGGTGATATTAACAACCTCGGCGCGATTTCCGGGGATTCTGTTTATTTTACCGGACAGAATATTGTCAACGAGGGTGATATTGAAGCGACTCGCGATCTTTACCTGAATGGCCAGACTGGGGTAAGAAACCAATATGGCGGTATTATTCTGGGAGAGAATATTGAGTTAACGTCTCAGCAGGATGTGATTAACGGTCAGTATTATCCGTTCAAGCCGGCTAAAATATGTGCAATGCTCCGCATCGTGAATCGCTCTCCTTCGATTGAAGTCGGTGGAAAATTAGCAGTCCCTCCATTTAAAGGGTGTGGCAAAGTCGCAGCAAAATCTTTGAGCGCTTATATTTTAGGGCAGAATATCAAGGTGATTGCGCAGAATTTTACCAATGCCAACCCTTATGAAGTCTCAAAAAACAGCTATACCGATCCCGAACTGACTTTAGATTTGGCTCAGAGTGAGCAAGTGGTTGTGTCTGCGGAATCGATCATGGACATCCGAGTGAATGAACGGTTCTGGAATATGTCTGCCGTTGTTGAATCGTGGACGGGTAATGTCATTGTACAGGCACCGATTATCGATAATGAACGTTACCATATTTGGGCTGACACGCATGTGCAAGTAGTCGGTAACCCGAATGGGACTCACACCAATCAAAGTATTCAGTATCTGAAGGTGCTGTCACCACCGGCAAGACTGAATGTCGGTCAGGATCTGATTCTAAACAGCGACATGCTCAATAACGAGCACAGTAGTGTTGAAGTGAAGCGCGATGTGACCGGCTCGGTCAATAAAATCTGGATGGAAGGGCTGAAAATCCGGGACATCTTTAAAAAGACGACCGTCACGCAACATTCAAAACGTTACTGTAGTAAGCGCATCTTCGGTCACTGTATCAAACATAAGAGAAAGCATTGGACGACGTCTAGCGTTGCACTGACGAAGAATAGTAAAACTGCTGAGTATCCATTCATCTTCTTGGTTGACGGACATATTCATGAGGGCTTCGGCAACGAATACAGCATGTTACAGAATATCACCTTTGGACCTGAAGCTTCTGCTTATGCGCCTAAGCCAATGGACCAGCCTGCGAAGCCCGGCAAACCTGGCAAATTCGTTCCGATTACGGCCGGCGATGTAATCTTCTTTGTCAAAAATCCTGATTATCAAGGAGATTAATCATGATCTATCGTCGTGTATTCGTAAATATCCGTGTAATTGAATGACTCAGAATCAGGTGAAAAAAATTATGAAAAAAACTCAAATACCGTCGTGGCAGCGCCTGACTTCTTCTGCGCTGTTGCCGATTATTTTTACGCATTTTTCTTTCCCTGCTTATGCTGCGGGACAACAGAATATTGCGCTGAACTCGATTACCAATGCGGTGTCCAGTTCAGCACGTTATGAACTGAAAAATCAAGTTCAGGACTATTTGTACGCCGGGGCCATTGAACAAAATGAACTGGCTATTTTTGATGGGTTCGGATTCTTCTTTGAGCAAATTAAAGCCAGCTACCCAGAGATGTTGTCAGCGTATCATGGCAAAAATACAACCTTGAATGATCTGCCGGTGCGCTTCGGGACGCCTTATGTTGAGCGTGGTGTGATTCGTCAACAGATTATCCAGTTGTTGAATAAAAGCTGGATTACGGCCCCCGGTTATTCGAGCTATAACGAACAAACCCAAAAACTGTATGAGAATGCGGTCAGTTATGCGCGATCTCACGCGAAGAAACTGGGACAAACGTTAACTGCCGCTGAAATTACTCAGATTCCGGCAGATATGGTGTGGCCTGAAATCCGCGTGATTAATGGTCGTGACTACATTGTGCCGTTTGTGTACTTAACGCCAGCCACGATTAACAACCAGAAAATCTCTGAGTCAACACTGGCCGCCGGTTCCGCCGACATCAAAACCGATACGTTTGTAGTCAATGATGCCAATGTTCGTTTTACACATCATGCCTTACTGGATATTACGAATGACTTCATTAATACCAAAGGCAGGGTCTCTGGTGGTGAACTGACCATTCGTACCGGTCGTGAACTGCAAAACTTATCCGGTACGATTACCGGTGATGATGTCTCACTCATCGCCAACAAATTGGTGAACGACACGCTGGTGACTCGTTTTGACTACGGTCACGGCTACTCTGAGCATTTTGATCAGGTTGGTTCCATTGTGTCGTTAGGGGATTTGAATATCCGCACTGCCGCTGATGTCGTCAGTCACGGCGGACAGTTCTCAGCGCAGGGCGATTTACGGATCCAGTCGCAAGGCAACGTGATTCTTGTGCCGCAGACGGCGAAAAGCGAGCGGGCGGAATCGGGGAGTCATTGGTCTGACAGTGAATCGTCACTGGTCAACTTGCAAACGCATCTTTCTGCCGTTGATACGTTGTCATTGATCTCCGGTGGAGAGGTGTATATTGAAGGCGGTGTGCTGGAAAGTCAGGGATTATTAGAAGTTCTGGCTGCCCATGGGATTACACTGAAAAGTGCTACGGATATGGAGACCTTTGACCGCCGTTTTGAAGCTGACAGCGGTGGCTTGTTTGGCAGTAAAGAGAGTGAATCAGAGAGTAAGACCGAGTCTAAAATCGTCAAAACCTTGTTGAAAGCCGGCCAAAGTATGGTGCTGCATACGATTCAAGGGGACGTGTCGTTAGAAGCGGTCACGGTTGATAGTCAGGGGCTGACTAAAATCATTTCTGATTATGGCTCTGTTGATTTCAAACTGGCAAAACTGCTTGAAAGTTATAGCTATGCGAAGTCTTACGACGGAGCTCTTGCTTTCCGACATCAGGGCAATGGCTACCAGCGTGAAGTCGCTTACTATTCGGAGTTCATCAATTCCGGCGGCATCATGCTCAATGCTTATAGTGGGGTGCGTATTCAGTACGCCGGGGATAAGCACGATCTGGACACAACTCTGGCAACCTTGGCACAGACACCTGAATTGTCGTGGATGCTCAATGTACGCAATGATCCGTCGATCAATGTGGACTGGCAGCAAGTTCAGTTGGTGATGGAAGACTGGGATTACGATCAGTCTGGCCTGACACCCGCAGCCATGGCGATTATTGCGGTGGCAATGGCGGTTGCGACCAGTGGTGCCGGTATGGCGGTGATTGGTGGCGAAGGACCACTGTATACGGCCATTAATGTCGGCTTCAAATCTTTGGTTTCACAGGCAACGAATGGCCTGATGGCGAATAACTTTGATATCAAAGCAACCTTGAAATCTCTGTCGTCTAAAAAAGCGTTAATTTCATTGGCAACTGCGATGGTGACGGCCGGTGTCTTGAAAAGTGTTGATACACATCTGTTTGCTGAAGGCACCGATGCTGCAAATGCGATTAAAGATGCAACTACGATAGATATTGCGAGTAACAGTATTGAAGCACAGATCATTCGTTCCGTTGTCAATTCAACAGTGAGTATCGGCATTAATACAACGGTTCAGGGCGGCGATCTGAGTGATTTCGGGCAGGCATTTTCGACCAGCTTTGCATCGTCGATGGTCTCCATTATCGGTAGCTCTTTGTCGGAAAAAATCAGTGATGCTGCGGGCCATAAAGGGGTGACAGAAACCAACCCGAGCGGTACACCACAGATCAGTGCAGCGGCCAAGTATATTGCTTATGCGTCGTTAGGATGTGGGATTGGTACTTTCAAATCCTCCATCGGGGGTAGTCAAGTGTCGGATATGGCCATGGGATGTGCAGCGGGCGCGTCAGGCAGCGTGATCGGTGAATATGTCACGGATAAATATAGCGACGTGATTCTAAAACGGGAGCGCCAAGTCGAAGGGTGGACCAAAGACCTTTTAGGCAATGGGCTGCTTTGTCCGAAGCGTATCAAGAAGCTGATTAAAACGTTGCGAAAACAAGCGATCAATGTACCGCGTTATGCGGCTTCAGTGGCAGTCTATGCCTTTGGTCATAAGGGCATCATCACCAATAACGCCGATAATGTTGTACAACAGAACGCGCTGTATCTGCTGAATTTCGCGTTTGATGAAGATAAAGCGACTGACGATAGTAGCAGTAGTGACGACGATGACGATTCTTGTCTGATCTAGTTACATCTGCTGTGATTTGGTGCGGTTAAGCCTCCGAATCTTTGACAGTCACATCATATCAACACAGCCGGGATTAACCTCCCGGCTTTTTTTATGGTGATGCCCGGCTGTGATTTGATATTGGAATCATGATCGACTTTCTTATTGTTGAATATGCATTCATGCGCACTTTGCGACACAATGAACGAATTCCCACACTTCTTTCATACTTTTATCAGCCTATGAGCAACAACAAAAAAGCCGACCTACTCTCGAGTGCAGAAGCGGCAACCCAGAATTTTTCAACCGACAACGTCCTTGATGGTGGGTGTGTCGAGTGTGGCTGTGAAGTATTTATCCGCTATCATTATGATGATAATAAGCCCATACCAGAAGCAGATTTTGTACTGACTGACAGCAATAAAACTGAGATTTCAGGTAAAACCGACAAGCAGGGCATGTGCAAAGTCCAGAACATGGGCTGTGGCGGGTTTGAGCTTCTGCTCGGTGAAGGCAGTGATGAGTTTGAACCCAAAGAAGCGGCAGAAAATAACCCGGTGATTCAATCCAACCCTGAATATGCCGCCAAAGCCGGAGAATATTTTGCCCTGTATACCCTGCTGAGTAAAAAGGGGTATCTGACTTATGATGAAGATGATAGCTCTGACAGCTTTGTGGACGTTGACCGGAAATTGTTTACCTGGATCGATAGTGACTACAAAGAGGCTTATGATCGCTTCTGGGCGCTGGATAAAGAGATCAACCATGGCTCGCTCGAACTGAGAAAAGCGGTCAACAAAATTCACCACAGTCTGGCCGGAGAAATGGCCGGCATGGCGCAGGACAATACGGCCATCTTGCTGTTTTGTGAAATTGCACTCGGCTTTGTCCCGGTGGTGGGGCAGGCGATGGACTTGTATGACTTAGGTTGCTGGGGCTGGGACACTTGTACCAAAGATGAATTGGGCTTCTGGCACTGGGCGACGGGTGCCTTGGTGGTGATTGGTTTTGTGCCGGGGCTGGGGGATGCAACCAAGAAAACCGGCAAAACCATTATCAATGCACTGGAAAAAGCAGACTCGCGCACCATCCAAAAGGCGATGAAGATGCTGCGCAGCCTGTCGAACGGCAATCTGGTCAAGTACCTGAAGAAGTTCGGTGGCTTACTGTCTGAGTACGCCAACAAAGCCAAAAAATTACTCAATGACATTATTGACGGGCTGACCAAAGCGATTAAGAACAGCAAAAGTTGGGCGGTCAAACTGCTGAGCAACTCATTTGAGATGCTGGTCAAGGCAATGAAGTCATTGGAAAAGAAAATCGACGAAATGGTCGGTAAAATCAGTGCCAAAGTTGATGAATTTATCGGCAAAGTCGTGACCCGCAAAACCGGCACACCCCATCCGAAAAAGACCGTGGTCGATGCAGATAATCTCAATGCCGGAAAAGAGCGGGTACCGTCAAACAAACATCCTGCACCGGATGATTCGAGCCCGAAGCAGACTGGCGGTTGCGGTAAAGCGGGGGAAGGTCCGTCGAATCAGTGCACCCGAAAAGGTGAGCCAATCGACCTCAATACAGGGAAAGTGTACGAGGCGCGGCAGGATTTTGTACTGGCAGGCATGTTATCGCTGGAGCACCAGCGTTATTACCACTCCACTGGGTTGAGAGAGACCGGCCTGATGGGCAGTTTGTGGCGCAGTAGTTGGGATATGTCGCTGACCATCGAGGGGATGTTCGCCACCTTTACCGATACCGACTATACCCAGTGTATATTCGCGCTTCCTGAGCCGAATGAAGCAACGACCTCTTTACTCAAACCTCAGTGGCGGTTGACTCGGGGAGAGCAGGCGGAATTACTTCTCCGGCATAAAGATGGTCTGACTTATCATTTTGGTCATGCGATTGGCACAACCTTGCGTCTGTCCCAAATGTCTGATGCTTACGGCAATACCATTCGGTTTGCTTATGAGCGTCGCACGCTCAAATGGATCATTCTCAGTGATGAACGGCTGATTGAGGTCAAAACCGAGCGTAACCGTATTACACAACTGACCTTGTGCGATGCTGACCGAGTGCCATTGCGTGAGCTGGCCCGCTATGACTACGACAAATCCGGCAGACTGCTTTCAGTGCGGGGAGAAGCAGGACGTAATTTCGATTACCAGTACAGTAAAGAAGGTTATTTAACTCGCTGGCAGGATTTGGCGCATACCTGGGTTGAACACGATTATGATGCGCAGGGACGGGCAATTGCCAGCCGCTGTGCTGACGGGTTATGGACCGACCAAATTCGCTACGATGATGATAACCATATTCACTACTACAAGAGCGCTTTTGGTGGCATTGAAGCACACCATTTGGATGAGCATAATCGACCATCTGTCATCATTGATGCGGCAGGGCATCGGGTAGAGAAACAGTGGCAGGACGATTTACTGATTGGCGAAACCAATGCATTGGGGGAGACAACAGCCTACAGCTATGATGCATGGGGCAATGTCACCGCAGTGACTTTGCCGGATTGTACAGTACACAGCTATGGTTACAACGAGCAGGGCTGGCTGACAAGTTACACTGACCCGCTCGGTGCCAGTTGGTTGTATGAACATAACCCTCAGGGCGATGTGATTCAGATTGCTGACCCGGAAGGTCGGGTCTGGCAAATGACTTATACCGAGCACGGCTTGCGTGATTCCGTGACCGAGCCGGACGGCAGCGTGACCCGCTATACCTACAATGAACGCGGTCTGCTGATGAGGCTGGATCCGGCAACTGGCTATGGTATGACCTACCATTATGACCGCTTTGACCGACTGGTGAAACGGGTCAGTGATAAACGGGATAGTCAGGGGTATCTCACCCGTCAGTGGCATTACCATGAATCAAACTCTTTTCCCGATAAAGTTATCTACGAAGACGGCACAGAAGCGCATTTTAGCTACGATATTGAAGGTAATCTGATTTCGGTTACCGATGCACTCGGTCAAACCCAGCGCTTTGAATATGGCGCCTTCGATAAGCTTAAAGCTGTCACCGACCCGCTGGGTGCAACCACGCAGTATCACTACAATGTCGAAGCCGAATTTGCCGGTGTGACCAACAGTCACGGCCAGCAGTGGTTGTACGGATTTGACCAACTGGGGCAGGTTGCCAGTGAGCGTCACTACGACGGCCGTTCTGAAACCTACGCCTATGACCCGGCCGGGCGATTGGTGCAGCGCAGCAAACCGGACGGTCATACCTTCCGCTATCAGTACGATGTGTGCGGACGCCTGCGCCAGAGTGAAAGCTTCGATAATCAGGACAATGCGACCGGGAAAAGCTGGTATGAATATGATGCGGCTTCACGGCTGAGCTATGCAGAAAACGGTGATGCGTGGATTGCACTCACCTATAGCCCGGCAGGGCAATTATTGAATGAAAATATCAACGGCACTGAACTGACCCACCAGTACGATGCAGCCGGGCGGCGCATCCAGTTTAGCGGCACACAGACTGAGCGTAGTTATCAATGGCAGCAGCAACGACTATCTGAGTTGCAAGTCGGTCACCACAATCCGCTGAAGTTTGCTTATCTGCCGGGCGGTGAGGAGCAGTCTCGCCAGACGGATACCGGATTTAATCTGCAACATCAGTGGAGTGCGACCGGATTATTGCTCGGGCAGCAACTGGGCAATCAATCGCTGCGCCGGTATCGCTATGATGCCTTGGATCGATTAACGGGGATTGAGGATAGCCATCGCGGCAGTGCCGAATTCACTCTTAACCCGAACAGTCAGATTACCGCAGTACGCCAGCGTAAATCGTGGGAGACCAAAGCCGGGTTCGTCCACCTGTTCGGATATGACAGCGAGCTGAATCTCAATGAAGAAGGTTTCGGCAGTGAATACGGTGGCAATGTGGTGTCGCTGGCCGACGAGCGGATAAAACGCCAGCAGCGCGACTATGATAAAGCCGGGCGTGTGACTGAAGTTGGCCGCTTTCAATATCGTTACGACGAATGTGGCCGGGTCATCGAGAAAAGCGAATCGAAAGACGGCTTCCGCCCGCAAAGCACGACATTGATCTGGAATGACGAAGACCGCCTGACTCATATTGAGCTGCCGGACGGGCGACGTTACCGCTACCGTTATGACCCGTTCGGGCGACGCATCGCCAAAGAGTGCCTGCAAACCCAACAGCAGACCCATTACCTGTGGGACGGCAGCACGCTGGTACAGCAGAGCCAAATCACCGCCGACGGCACGGCGCTGACTAGCACCGAATATCTGTACGAGCCGGGAACTTTCCGCCCGATGGCGCAGGTGACCACCCGCCACAACAGCAACCGCCAAGACCTGCACTATATCGTTACTGACCATGCCGGGACGCCGCAAGAGTTAGTCCGAGAAGACGGTGAAATCGAATGGCGCGGTGAACAGGCACTGTGGGGCAAATACCAGCAGCAACAGTTTAACCTCAAAATTCAACGCGGTTATCTGGAAGATGTTGCCAACGAAGCCCTGACCTGTGACCTGCGTTATCAGGGACAGATCGAAGATCGGGAATCCGGGCTTTACTACAACCTCAATCGTTACTACGATGCAGACAGTGGCCAGTATCTCAGCTCAGACCCGATAGGATTTGCAGGAGGGTTGCGGCCGCAGGGATATGTGCATAACCCGATGGAATGGGTGGATCCGCTGGGGTTTAATGCATGGCAAATAGACGGTGATAGAACTAGTAAAATATTACAAGGCGGTCCTTTCAAAGAGAAATACTATCAGGATGGTAAAACTAAATTGTGGTGGTCAAAGGATGTTACTGGTCATGGTGGCTCAGCTTATAAGGTGTATGAGCAAAAAGGTGACTCTTTAGAGTGGATCGCTGATGCTGATGCTGATGGGCAATTTTTAGATAACAAACATAAAGGTAATACAGGGAAAAGTATTCCTATGAAAAAGATGAAAAGTATTTCAATTAATAAGAAAAAATGTGGGTAACAAACTTATGATACATAGCGCGAAAGAGTTTATTAGGTTAAGAGGTAGTAGTGAACCAGATGATTACATGAGGGCTGGTACTGAAGAAGCGCCTCTTGATGTTTGGATGGAAGTTATTGAAAAAAATAAAGATATGCGTGTGTGGGTCGCTAGGAATAGGGCTATTCCTACTGAAATAATAAGGAAGTTAGCCTATGATAATGATGATCTGGTAAGACATGCTATAGCGTCAAAATATCCTTTAGAGGAGGAGCTTTATATTCTTTTCTCAAAAGATCCAGATGAGGGAGTTAGAAATAGAATAGCGTGTAATAAAAGAACACCGAGTTATATATTAAAGGAAATGGCTGATAGTGATTCATCAGATTATATAAAAGAAAATGCTCTTGAAAAATATAATGAGCGCTTGAGAAAAGAACACTCCAAATAGATGGAGACTGTTCTGTGTCATGTCCATTTTATAATAGGCAAAGGGGCGAATTAGCCCCCGAAGTGAGACTGTTCATTATTCTGTGTCACGCCCATTTTTATAAATCCAGATATGGAGTGAGTCGGCCTTCAAAGTGGATGCTGAGCTGAGACAGTGTCAGGTTCCAGTTCTGCACCGGATGTGTCCACTTTTCACTGGCTTTCAACATACCTGCATACAACAGCTTGAGCAAGCTGGTTTCATTAGCAAAACCGCCCTTGGTTTTGGTCAGTTTGCGGAACTGACGATGTACCGCCTCAACCGCATTGGTGGTGTAAATGGCTCTGCGAACCTGCTCGGGATATTTGAAATACACCGATAAGTTCTCCCATTTATTGCGCCATGACTGAATCACCAGCGGGTATTGTGGTCCCCATTTGGCTTCCAGCTCATCCAGCTCATGTTCGGCAGCTTTAAGGGTTGCCGCTTTATAAACACATTTTAAATCCGCCATAAACGCTTTCTGATTTTTGCTGGCGACATACTTCATCGAGTTACGGATTTGATGGATAACACAGAGTTGGACTTCAGTCTGCGGGTAAATGGTTTCAATCGCCTGAGGGAACCCTTTGAGGCCATCGACACAAGCAATACAAATATCTTTGACACCGCGATTTTGTAAGTCGGTCAGGACACTGAGCCAGTAATGCGCGCCTTCGGCATCAGAAAGATAAATCCCCAGCAGCTCTTTTTTTCCTTCGATATTGAGTGCAAGGATGGTGTAAATGGCTTTGGAAACAAAGCGACCGTTTTCCTTGATTTTGTAGTGAACGGCATCGAGCCAGACGACCGGATAGACGGGGTCTAAATCCCGCTCCTGCCATGCTCTGAGTTCAGGGATAAGACGGTCGGTGATGGCGTTAATCGTGCCATTGGAAACGCTGATACCATACATATCCAGCAGATATTCCCGGATATGTTGATAGCTGTTGCCAAGGGCAAAGAGGGAGAGGACATTACATTCCATCTCATCGGTCAGTCGGGTCTGGTGCTTCTTGACAGTTTGCGGGTCAAAAGAGCCATTTCGGTCACGGGGCGTTTCAAGTTCAAATTCCCCGGATGAGGTTTTAACGGTTTTGCGGGATTTTCCATTTTTGCGATTGTCGGGCTCAGCTTCAAGGTGCTGTTCGATTTCAGCCCCGAGCGCGGCTTCAGAGATTTGCTTAATCAGCGGGGTGAGCAAACCGTCTTTGCCGTTGAGGCCCTGACCGGATTGCAATGCTTTGGCAAAAGCTTGAATATCAATTTCGAATTTATCGTCAGACATAAGGTGTCATTTCCTTTTTGGTTCAGTTTAAAGAAATGACACAGAAATTTGAACACTACCGATGAAACACACAGCCCGGACCGATTTTTTATTGGGCGCTATTATCATTGACACGGCGAATTTCTATTTCCGCGGCATGTGTATGGCTATTAATCACCGAATTTAGTTAACTCATCACGAAAAAATGGCAAGCAGATAGAATTGCCTACCATCTATAATTAAATCAGATATCTAGTTAATCAACCCATAGTCATCAACCAGTTCACGATCAACAAGTTTAAAGTTCGAAAGCTTTAAGTTTAGCCAATGTGCTTCATGGATGTGTTCCATCAAAATGACCTGAATACCTCCCTTATCTTTCATTTTTTCTACGTACATATTAATCTCCCTCAATGCTAGATCTAGACTTGCGATATCATCCTCGTTTTCTAACGTATAGGGAGTGCTTACCTGATCAAAAACTAAGAAATGTGCAAGCCAAGGGACTGAGTTCTCTCTTGCTACTTTATGCAGCGCCATGAAGTAAGACAAATGTAAGTACAAGTAATTAGATGCACTACCGATATCAATCATCTTCTCGATAGCTTCTCCTTCATTGAGAACTAGATTAATAGCACGCTCTTTTTCTAAAAATACAGCTTGGCTATTTTCATACCCTTTGAGTTTCAGTCGACTTAAATGCAGGTTGATATATCTGTTGAGTTTACCCATAACAAATTCACGCTTAGACTCGATATTTTGAACATGACCACTTAAATCTTCAATTTTTTTGTCAATTTCGGAAAGCTTTTCTTTGTAATCAATCGGAATCGAACGTTCCGAGAAAAGCTCTACTTTCACAGATAACTTTCCTTGATACCTATATATATCTTTAGGAGAAGATAGCGACTTGTTAGTAGACTTAAGCTTACTAATCTTTGCCTTTAGATCGTCCAACTCTTTCTGCAAAGCTTTAGCTTTGGAATTTACATCAACATATAACGGTGATTTCTTTCTTGTCTTCCAACTATCTTTTACTGCTGATAATTGTTCTTCTAACGCAAGCAAGAGAGTGCTTGTGTTAGTGCCCGGAAGTGTCTCTCGATACCTATCGAGAATGTATTTAATTGGAAGGATGGAGTCATCACTTTCCTTTAGAAGAGATTGGTACTTGCTAAAATCTTCATTGAACCGTTTAAACTGTTGTAATTTCCGATTTAACTCTAGCTGTTTAGACTCAAGGTCTTTGAGTTGGATATCCGCTTTGCTAAATTCTTCAATATTTGATTCGGCTATCGACTTTAAACTGCTTAGAGTATCTTTAATATATTCACTAGGTTTGTCGAGAAGCCCAAGTGAAATTGCTTCCTGTTCTAGTTGCTCTACATCTTCTTGAAAATGAAGCTGCTTATTCTGCATCACTTCAGAGCGTTGCTCTAAGCTTAATCGGTTCCTTTTGAGCTTCTCAAGGCGTTCAGTTATTATTGCACCTTCGCTATCAACAACACCTAACGCCATACGAAATGTTCGCTCAATACGTTCTATCGTTTTTAGATCTTCAGGTTTGTTATATAAATAACCTGGTGCAACAAGAGCATTTTGATCTTGATAGCAATAGCTCAAAAAACTACGAAATGATACTTTAGAACCTGCCTTTATGGTTCTGCCCCCATAAGGGACTTTCAATTCACCATCCAAGCCGAAAGACTTATCTAGCACTTTTTTTAGCGTATCAACTTTCATATTATTATATGGGATTTCTGGAATTAGGCCTTGATCTGAAAAATATCCTTCCGTAGTTTCACCTATATGGTAGGCAGGCCTCGCAATAGTTATATCACCATTACGTGTCTGTAATCTAAGCCCATACCAAGAGGACTTTTCGTCAATATTATGCTTGGATATACCGTCCGCCTTTGAAGATAGCAAGCAGTAGTCAATAATGTGAAGAATTGATGATTTACCTTTACCTGACTCACCTGTAATAACATTCACTGAGTTAGGATAAAGTTCAAGATTACGGAGTTTACCACTTTTTTGCCAGATTAATATATTTTTTATTTGAATGGTCATATTTTCAATCTCAATAAAGAGTATAATTCTTCAGGTTCTATAGTTAGAATTTTTGACAAGTTTTTTGATGCTAAAATAATTTCATTAACTTTTTTTCCTAAATATTCATCTAAGCTATCTGTATGGTTTGTGTATGTCAGGGTGCCATCTTCAATAGAAAAAAAACCAAGCTCTTTTCCCATTAGGATTGCATTTGTTGTTATTATTAAATAGTCAGTGAACTTTTCATTAAATCCAATGAAATAATCACTTTTCGAAGTTATCAATTCTTGTGCAGATAGAATGGATGTGCTTTTTCGCTTTAGATAATTTCTGATTTTTTTATCAAAAACCAAAGGAATTATTAAGTATGCATTAGCTACATTTAATGAACCAAGATAAGACAGCACTGATTGTATTGCTAACAACCCAGTAGCTTCATTATTTAACACACTATTCATTTAGTTCCACCGTAGATTTTTTCCCAATCTTTTCGCCAACCAATCCAACGAAAATCAGATAACTCCATACCTTTTCCTATCACCATCGGCTTCGCTAAGACGGAGTTAGACACAACCAAATTTGTACCTTCCAAACTATACAAACAATTTCTAGCAAGAACCTTGTGATTTTGCTCATTACTAATATCTTGTCCGTTATAATTCTGTTTATGCAGAGTTCGCCAAGATGAATATAATTCTTCATTTACCGCTTCATCTTCTGTCGTACTAAAATCTCCTTCAGAAATAATTTTCTGAATGAACATAGAAGTAGCGGCATATTCCATTGCATATTCAATAATATCATCACTATCTATGTTTATATCTTCTAGCTGTTTGGCAAATACTCCATTTCTAGGATTTATATTATTTATATTTTTAAACCTATGATAGCTCGAAAAATCAATTTTTCTGTCTTGAGATAGTTTAATAATTCGGTCGAACTGAAATTCTTTTCTAAATATATCAAAGTCAATTTTTATTTTATTTCCATCTTTAATTAATTCATATTTCTTTTTCCTATAGACACCAATGAGTTGATAAACAACATCTAATGACTTATTTTTGTCAATTGAGAAGTGCTCAACTTTATTTCTCAGTCTTTCAAAAATATCATTAATAGAGAATACAAAGGTAATCTTGCTAAATAGTGTGCCTTTTTGTTCTAGTGTCAAACTGTAAATATGATCAACGTATTTTTTTACAGGGTTGTCTGCTGCACTTTTATTTTTAGTAGATTCTTTTTTATCTATATCATTCTTGATTAAGGTGATCGTATTTTCGATTTTAAATAAATCAATGTCAGTTTTATCTAACTGATCAACAAAACCTTCTCTCATAGTTTTCTTTTTATTTGTGAAAAAGATAAGTTGAATATCATCACCTGAAATTTGTTCAAGAGCCTTGCTCCAGTTGTAAAGGGTTTTCCATAGGTCTAAGTCTCTATTTGTTACAGATTCAGCATCATCAACAGAATGCTTAACTTGGATTAAGGCTTTTCCACCGTGAATTTTCTCGTGATGCACATCATCTAAAACTTCAAGGCCAACAATTTCTCCTTTTTTCATATCAATGAGATATTCGAGACATACAAGATCTTGGTAGTCGAAACCCAGCTGACTTTTATCAGCGGCTACCTGTTCAAAAAAATCATCTGACATCAAAGCCTCAACAGCGTCTATTTATAGGGGTGAGTATATCTATCACACTCTCTGTGCAAAAATATAATCGCTTTAAACATACTATTAAAGATGCATATTACCTATAAAAAAATCTATAAAAGCTGAGTTCTATCAACAAAGTGTTGTCGTTGCCCCGACTAAAACGGACAGTTTAAATCACCACTTTAAGCGCTCGGTACTCTCTCGGTGACATCATTTTCAATCCGCTGTGTGAATGATAGATTCTGCGAGCTTAACAAGTACCGTTGTTGCATCCGGGCAGTCGTTCATCCGTTTACCGAAGATATTCAGTGACAGCCCCACGTTGTCCCAAATAGCTAGTCCCAATTACCCAGACCCAAGCACCCTAAGTTCAAGCCACTAGGGTGCGATCCGCCCCCGACAAACCTGCTCTACCATCTCCCGCAATTTATCCACTTCACTTTGTAAATATGTCAGCTCTTCTGCGGTGATCTCAAAATGCTCAGAATAACGAGCATCAATGTAGGCGCGTTTGAGGCGCTGGAAGCTACGGCGGTGGAATTTGTTGTCCATCGGGAATAGATCGGCAAAGGCCGGATCTTGCTGGGCACACATCGAGCGCAGGCTTTCAATATTATGGGTTTTCGGCAGATAGTTGGTACACACCAATAGGGTGCAGGCGAACAGGCGTTCGGCTGCTTGGTGTAATTGAAATGCTGAATTACTAAGCCAGTTTTTAACTAAAAGATCTTGGGAAATACTGAAAAACTGGATCGCATTTTCAAACCAAATTGAATAATGCTTACTGGCAATTGCCACTCGCTCTGACTCACTTAAATTCCCCGGCATGGGCAGTTCCCGTTTATCGGCGCTGAACAGTTCAATGCCCTGTTCTCGAATATCTTTAAAGAAGTAGTGACCTTGCTGGAGCTGCTGATGGATTTCATTGAGCGTGTGGACGATCAAGCCGAGTGGGGCAGAGGTGACGCGACGCGCGATCTGCTCTTCGGCGCTGTGCCACACCGCGTACTCTTCGACCAATGCCGAGCGGTTGACGATCACCAGAATATCGTAGTCGCTGATATAACCGTTGGGTCGGTCGCTAACCCATGTGCCTTTGGCATAGCTGCCGAACAGGATAATTTTAAGGATCCGAAACTCAGCCTTACTGCCATTTTTGTTGCGTAAGAAATCATCCAGCGTATCGCGTAATACGGTGGTGATGGTGTGAAGTTCTTGTTGCTTCCGCTCCGGGAGGTGGTCGAGTGCTGTTTTCATCGCGGTTATCCTACTATGAGCCGTGGGTAAAACAAACCGTTACCGCGTCGGGCGGGGTTGTTTTTGCTGATGAGTTTTTGCTGAACATTGCCAGTTTTATCATGATGATACCTTGCTGTGATTCAATGCTGGTATCGTGAGCGATTTTGTTGGCAGTGGCGAGGCACGCAGAACCACTTTGCGACACAATTCAGGAAAACTCATACTTTTCTAATGCTTGTGAGGGATATATTGCGCGGGCACTGTACAGTAACAACATCGGCTTTAACCTGCGCCAATCATCACGAAGGGGGATCAGCATGTCATGCTGATCCCCCTTCTTCTTGCTGTCAAATGTCCGAAGCCAGAATATGGCTTATTCTACCGTGACATCACAGACCATGTGCCATGCTTGCGGCAGCACTTTTTTACCGCCGCTGACGTGGATGGTATGACGCGATTCAATCGCTTGTGAAGAACGACCAATCATCAGCTCAAACTCGCCGCCTTCGACAACGCGCTGGTTGGACGTGTCGGTAAAATTCAGCATATCCACCGGTAAATGGAAGGTGACGGTTTTCTGTTCTCCGGCTTTCAGGAAAACCTTTTTAAAGCCTTTCAGCTCTTTGACCGGACGCACCACCGAACAGACTTTATCCCGCACATATAATTGCACAACCTCTGCGCCGTCACGTTCACCGCTGTTGGTAATCATCACCGAAAGTGCGACTGACTCATCAAAATCATATTCGGTTTTGGCAAGTGTCGCGTGAGTGTAGTCGAAGTGGGTGTAACTGAGCCCAAAGCCGAAGTTGAACTGGGAACCGAAGTGGAATGCGATCGGTGTGCCGGAGCTTTTCAGCTTATGGTTGTAGAAGTAGGGGACAGCACCGATATTTTTCGGGATCGACACCGTCAGGCGACCACTTGGGTTGATCACGCCCGTCAGCATATCTGCGATGGCGTCGGCACCGCCTTGTCCCGGCTCCCAACCATAGACAATCGCAGCGGCTTCGTCTTCAGCGCGTCCCAAATGGTATGGCCGGCCACCGGTTACGAGAACCACGACGGGTTTACCGCGATCCAATGCTGCATCGAGCAGTTGTTGCTGGACGCCCGGCAGGTTGAGCGAGTCCGCATCCGAGCCTTCGCCGATAGTTCCGGTTTGGAACAACCCAGCCAGATCGCCGACGCAGACAACCGCGACATCAGCGTCATCAATGATCGAGACTGACGATGCAATTGCAGATGTATCCAGACTGACGGGTGAGACTTTGTCTTGTGTCACCGCGATATCCACATCACCGGGGAATACCGGTGCGCCGCTTTCACGCTTGGTGAGAATGTCACACCCTTTTTGATAACCCACGAGATTAACCCGTTCCGCTAAGGCTGCTTTGATCGATTTAGCCACTCGTTCGCTGGCATTGACACCGGCCCAAATGAGATGGACGGGGAAGCTATAACCAGAAAGCAGCGCCAAAGGATCATCGGCAGTCGGGCCAATCAGGGCGACTTTGCTCTGGTTAGACAGCGGGAGATGACCGTCATTTTTCAGCAATACAATTGATTCCGCCGCTGCTTGGTAAGCCAGTTTTTCACTCACTTCATTATGCAGTGCTTCGGTCGGAACCGGGGTATAAGGGTTTTCAAACAAACCGAGTTCAAATTTGACGGATAAAATACGGGCAACGATTTCGTTAATTTTTTCTTCTGTAATCAAACCGCGTTCGATGGCTTGGGTGAGGTAAATTGCACAGGTGTCGTCCGGTAATTCAACATCAAGCCCGGCGTTAAAGGATTGTGCTGCCGCATCGACGCGGTCTGTCGCGGTGGCGTGATGTTCGCTCAGCAGTTCAACACCGCCGTAGTCAGCCACGACTAAGCCGTCAAAGCCCCATTGGTGGCGCAGAATTTCAGTTAACAAGTGGGCTGAGCTATGACAAGGTTCCCCATCAATATCGTGATAAGCCGGCATGACAGAACCGGCTTTGCCGAGTTTGACCGCCATTTCAAATGGCAACAGAAAGGTATCATTGAGCGTTTTAAAACCGAGATTGACTGGCGCATGATTCCGCGCGCCTTCACTGGCAGAGTGACCGACATAGTGTTTCAGGGTGGCAATGAAATCCCGGTCTTTGCCTTGTAATCCTTTGACATAGCTGGTGGCCATGATGCCGACTAGGTAAGGGTCTTCGGCTAAAGTCTCTTCGGTACGCCCCCAGCGCACATCGCGAGATACATCCAACACGGGGGACAACCCTTGTTTGGCGCCGATTGCTCTTGCCTGACGGCTGATGTCTTGTGCGACCTGTTCGATCAACTCCGGGTGCCACGTATGACCATAATTGATCGACGCGGGATACAGGGTGGCATCTTTGGCCATCAGACCGACGAGACATTCCTCATGAGCAATCGCAGGGATACCCAATCGGGTTTGTTCGACAAGATATTTTTGGAGTTGATTGAGTGCTTTGACGCCAGTCACGGGATCAACAATATGCGTGCCGAGAGGACGCGTGATCTGTCCCAGACCATGCATGAGCTTTTCTTTGACGGAACGCGAAACCGTCTGATTCGAGAATTCCAGTTCACGTTCTTGGTGATCGCCCTGTTCGTCGAGTATCAGCCATTGTGCGCCTAACTGCGCGATTTTTTCTTCGATTGTCATCTGTGACAGTAGGTCATGAACACGTTCAGACGTTGTGTAGCTCGCATCTTGGTATATTGACATAGAGAAGTTCCTATCATTAAAAACGCCATTAAGACTCCGCCCATTCTGACTGAGTCTTGCAAAGCTGCATTTATTCAAATTCACGATGAGGTTACGTTATTTTGTAAATGTGATTCAAATACAGAAAACAGGACAGACACCGATATTGTTCGAGCACAATACTACTGGTATTGAAGCTCACTGAATGTCGATACGATCATGATATTTCTATAATAAATGGTCTCTGCCAGTGCGTGACCGATGTGCTTGAAAGTAGATCATGAGCGGGATGACACAAGGTGATTTATTCAGGGTGTGATGAGAAGCAGCGCTCGATTTCATCAGCGGTGGTTGACATGGCGATGTTCTGTTAATTGATAAAATACGTTTATTTTTGTGATCATTTTGCGGTGATATTCATTGAATAAATGTCAAAATTTGAGGGAATACGCAAATAAGTGAATATCCATATTGTTATGCTTCCTAGAGTTTTAATGATTGTGATGCTGATGGCTTGATTTGATGACGATAGGTTGATTAAGGATAAAGATGAAAATGAAATTAAATACTGCATTGAGCTTAATTGGGTGTGCTTTGTTTTCACACTCAGCAATGAGTGCTGACTGGCAGCTTGTCTGGCAGGATGAATTTACCAATCGCATTAGCCCTGATTGGGTATTTGAGACTGGTAATAACAACGGCTGGGGAAATCAGGAGTTGCAATATTACCAACGGCAAAATGCCACGGTTGAACAAGGGAATTTGGTGATTACCGCCAAACGTGAAGATGTTAATGGCTTCCGATATACATCATCGCGGATGAAAACTCAGGGATTGGCGTCATTCCGCTACGGTCGTGTCGAAGCGCGTATCCGTTTACCGAATGGCAGCGGTCTGTGGCCTGCATTCTGGATGTTGGGCAGTAATATTGATCGTGTTGACTGGCCTCGCTGCGGTGAACTGGACATTATGGAACACATCAATGCAGAGAACCAAATCTACGGTACGGCTCATTGGGAAGAGAATGGTCATGCGAGCTACTCCAGCCCGAGCTATAACCTCGACGTCAGCCAATATCATAATTACGCAATTGAGTGGAATGAAAACGAAATTCGCTGGTATGTCGATGGCAATATGTACCATGTGATGAGCATTGCCAATAATGCCGGTGGCACCGAAGAATTACATAACGATTTCTTCTTACTTCTGAATATGGCCGTCGGGGGACAGTGGCCCGGATTCAATATTGATGAGAGCAAGCTCCCTGCGAAGATGTATGTCGATTATGTCCGGGTTTACCGCGATGCTGATCGGCCTTCCGATGAGCCGTCAAACGATTTTCCAAAACAGATTGAAGCGGAAGATTACACCAATATGAACGGGGTCGGCACCGGCCCGAGTCACGATGTCGGTGGTGGTGACAGCGTCGGTTGGATCGACACCGGTGACTGGATGTCTTACGACAATATCAACATTCCGACCTCAGGCGACTATCGTATTGACTACCGGGTTTCTAGCTTAAACGGGGGCGGACGCTTGTCACTGGATCATTCGTCAGGCTCAACCGTATTAGGTTATTTAGACATTGGTGCGACCGGTGGCTGGGACAAATGGACAACCTTATCTCATACCGTGCATATCAATGCCGGTACTTATAACTTTGGCATCTATGCACAACAGGGAGGCTTTAACCTGAACTGGTGGCGGATCACCAAGTTATAACGAGGACTTATCAGGAATGAAATCCCCTGACAAGACAGGTTTCACTGGTTGAGTTATACACGCGATCTGGATAATTAGGGAATAACCATATTATTGGGAGAATTAAAGTGTTTAATGATCTGAATTTTCGATGTCTGTCGAGGCAGTTGTTACTCTGCTTATCGATAGCTGTTCTCACTGCCGTCAGTCATCTCAGTTTCGCTGCTCCGACATCGTTTACCAATCCGATTTATAATAATGGGGCTGATCCGTGGCTGCTGTTTTATGACGGCAACTACTATTCTGTGACAACAACGTGGAGCTCTCAGCTTTCAATGCGTAAGTCACCGACATTAGCTGGGCTGAAAGATGCCACACCAGTCAATGTATGGTCCGAAACCGACCCAAATAGCTGCTGTAATTTCTGGGCTCTTGAGTTTCACCATTTAAATGGACCGAACGGATGGCGTTGGTACATGCTGTATACATCGGGTCAGGACGGTAGTTATGATTATCAGCATAATTCCGTCTTGGAAAGTGTCGGCGATGATCCAATGGGACCGTATCAGTATAAAGGTTCACCATTAGGTCGTACATATAACATTGATGGTAGTTATATTACCATCAATAACCAGCTCTACTTTATGTACTCGCAGTGGAGGGGGAGTTCCCAGCTGTTGTATATTGCTCGTATGAGTAACCCTTGGACAATCAGTGGTCAGCCGGTCGTGTTGAGTGAGCCGGTGTATAGCTGGGAACGTATTGGCAACAATGTCAATGAAGGCCCGGAACCTTTGATTCACAATGGACGCGTATATGTGGTTTACTCGGCAAGCTACTGTAATACTCCGGGATATTCTCTGGGACTATTAGAGTTGACGGGCAGTGATCCGATGGATAGGAACGCATGGACCAAGCGGAATCAACCGATATTTAAATCCGCCAATGGTGTCTACGGTCCGGGACATAACGGGTTCTTTAAATCTCCCGATGGTACGGAAGACTGGCTGGTTTATCACGGCAACGCCAGTGCCAATGATGGATGCAGTGTTTCACGCTCGATGCGTGCACAAGCGTTTACATGGCATCCGGACGGTTCACCTAATCTAGGACGTCCAGTTGCTGCCGGTCAACCCATCAATGTTCCGTCCGGTGAAAACGGTCCGCTGACTGCTAAACCACAAGCACCAGTGATGAGCCTCAATCATTATGCAGGTTCTGGGGCGAACTTAGCGCTGAAAAGTAGTACTCCTGTGATTGTGGATCAACTTCTCCCCGGTAATGTCCGTTTTGTAAATGATAGTGGACGGTTTTTAAGTGATGCGTCGTGCAATGGCTCACAAGGTTTCTTCCCTTGGGAAAATAAAAACTGTCAACGTTGGACATTTAGTGCTGCGTCCGATGGCTTGCTTAACATCAAAAACCGTGCTTCTGGCCAGTTATACCGCGCTTGCAACGGTAATGACTGTGATCGGTGGGGATTATCTCCGGTTAATGAAGTGGCGATTGTCAGTGGTCAAAGTGGTCGGGTGTTAACCGCGACGAATACCTCTACCGAGCAACGTGCCTGGGCTGGTGCCGCCAGTCAGAAATGGCGTCTGCAACCTCAGCAAGACGGTTCAGTCACGATGAGTCCGGCCAGTCGCTCTGATTGTCTGAATGTCAATGGTAGCAATATTGTCTTTGGGGCGTGTACCGGTAATAGCAGTCGTTGGTATCTGCATCCGAGAAACGAAGGTGGATATCGTCTGGTTGCCAAAGGCAACAATATGGTGATGGATGTCAGCAATTGTGCACTTGGTGATGGTACATCTATTGGTGTGTACAATGATTTAAACAATAGCTGTCAACGCTTCTACTTGCGTGATGTCGGGGATAGTTCAGGTGTGGTGAATAGCATTATCAGCGGTACTTACCGGATTACGCCGGTACACAGTAATAAAGCGTTGGATGTGATGAACTGTGGAACCGAAAATGGCACTAATGTGCGTCAATGGCGTTGGTTGAATAATGACTGTCAGCGGTTTGAGATCACTAATGTCGATGGTATCTGGCACCGTATTTCACCATTGAACGCATCGAATCTGGCTCTGGATGTGTACAACAGTGATACCAACAGTAACGCCAATATTCTCATTTATTCTTATTATAATCGTGCAAACCAGCAGTTCCGTTTTCAGGCGGCTGGTTCTGGCAAATGGCGAATTGTCAACCGCAACAGCGGCCTGTGCCTGAGTGTCGTCGGAGCATCCACCAGTGACGGTGCGAATCTGGTTCAGGAGGCTTGTATTCCGGGAGCTCAGAATCAACAATTTGGTTTAAACCGCTAGGGGCTGTTGATCTTCGCTGTACACAGCCATACATCGGCAGCGATATCATAGTAAACGCCAGTGAGGTCATACTGGCGTAATTTCTTGCCAACTTATCATATCTCGTTGATATTGAAAGAACGTGCTTAATTCTTGCGCAAGCATTCTCTACCAAATGTCGATACTTATACAGGCACCTATCAACGCTTTCTTTGTCGATATATTGACCATGGTTTCGCTTTGGTATGACGGTTTCACCACCTTTTGAGTTTACGTATGTTCTCAATGCTTCGCTGTCATAACCTTTATCTGCGATGTGAAGACCATTGTATTAAAGGGCCGGCGGATGGGTCTCAATCCAATGTCGGGCAATGGCTTCTCGTTTTGCGATCCAGACGTGCTCGTGGGACTGAACATAATCGAGGAACTTCTTCAGCGCCATAAATCGGCTCGGTTTCCCCAGAATCCGACAATGCATCCCAATCGACATCATTTTGGGGCTTTCTTTGCCTTCTGCATATAAGCAATCAAAATGATCTTTCAGATACTGGAAGAATTCATCTCCGTGACTGAAACCATAAGGGGACGCAAAGCGCATATCATTGGTATCAAGGGTGTAAGGGATCACCAGATGTGGGTCAGCCTGACCTGCAACCGGTGTCCAGAATGGCAGATCGTCTCCGTAATAATCAGAGTCATAGAGCAAGCCGTCCTGTTCTGCTACGAGCTGACGCGTGTTCGGTGAGTCGCGCCCGGTGTACCAGCCAACCGGACGTTTGCCTGTCAGGTTTTCAATAATATCCAGCGCTTCCTGCATGTGCTGACGTTCCTGCTCGATCGGCATACTCTGATAATGAATCCATTTCAGGCCATGGCAGACAATCTCATGATCCGCCTCGACAATCGCTTGAGTCACTGCCGGGTTACGTTGGAGTGCGGTTGCAATGCCGAAAATCGTCAATGGCAGGTCGCGTTGATGAAATTCATTCAGGATCCGCCAGACGCCGACCCGGGAGCCATATTCATAAAGAGATTCCATACTCATGTGGCGTTCGGGATAAGGCTCGGCCCCAAATATATCAGAGAGAAATGTCTCGGCATGGTCATCCCCGTGCAGCACGCAGTTTTCCCCGCCTTCTTCGTAGTTCAACACAAATTGCAGCGCGATACGCGCTTGTCCCGGCCACTGGGCATTTGGCACGGCGCGGCCATAGCCGATATAATCGCGGGGATTGTTCTCTTCCATGTGTTATTCCTTCCTTGATGACAATTATTTTTCTGTTCCGGCAAAAATCTGCTGAAAATCAATCACAGTTTTCTGGTTTTGTTCGAGTCTCAACGAGGCTCGGATATGATGGAGATGGTGGGTCATCCACTGTTGCGCGGCGTGCGTCTCTTGCTGGTTGAGCAGCGTAATCAGTTCGGCATGATCGCCACAGTCACAGCTAACGCTTTGCTGTGAGCCGAATGCAGCGATGACCAGCGACGAGCGATAGCAGAGTTGTTCGATAAAATCGGCCAGTACCGAATTACCGGCTTGTTTGGCAAGCTCGTAATGGAAGCGGGCGGTGAGCTGAATTGAATCGGAGAGATGCCCATAGCGTTCGGCTTCTTTTTCCTCATTGATCATCTGGGTAAACCGCTCGGATTGCTGCGCAGTCCAATGTTTCTGTAGCTCAGGAATCAGCAAGGGTTCGAGCAGGATTCGGCTACTCAGTACCTCTTCCGCTTCCTGCGGTGTCGGGCGATTCACATGCGCGCCTTTATTCGGTTCGATCACCACAAACCGTTCTAATGCCAAACGTTGCAACACTTTGCGAATCCCGGTTCGGCTGACGCCGAATGCTTCAGAGAGCCGATCCTCCGGCAGGCGCACGCCCGGTGCGAGTTGATGCTCAACAATCGCTTTGAGCATTTTCTGATAAATTTTTTCATCATTCGACATCGGTGTTTTCTCGTTAGGTGCTTTTTCGTTAGGTGCTTTCTCGTTAAGAGCTTTCTTGTTAAGTGCTTTCTCGTTATATGACAGATTCGTTTTATAACAGATTCTTTGAACGACATACTTTGTATACAGTTTATGTCGGTAAGCGATATACAGGCAATATATATACCACGGAAACAGACAATTGTTCAGGATGTTTTGCTTATCGGGTCTCTGTCCGCGACTTGCGCGGTGGTTGAGTTCCGAATCGGATACTGATGCACCATCAGGCTGCAAAATTGCATGGAATCAGTGCAATCCACCGCGCGAGTTGCGCCACCAAGCGCCCTACAATACGGCTTTACCATGTTATTTCAGGTTGGCACACAAATTGTATTTATTATTGTATACAATCTTGACATGGAGAGTCGATGATGAAAACGACACAACTACCAACCAGCCCTCGGCTGTGTAATGAAGATCTGGCCCCTGAAACGGAACAAAAGTGGGGTTGGTATAGTATTTTTGCGTTCTGGATGTCTGATGTTCACAGCGTCGGTGGCTACGTTTTTGCCGCGAGCCTATTTGCGCTCGGGCTCAATGGTATTCAGGTGTTTATCAGTTTACTGGCCGGTATATCCATCGTGATGGTCTTTGCGAACCTGATGGGTAAACCGGGTCAGCAATCCGGAGCACCGTTTCCGGTGATTGCCCGGATGTCATTCGGGGTCTTCGGGGCGAATATTCCTGCGGTGATTCGCGGGTTAATTGCTGTGGTCTGGTACGGGATTCAAACCTTCTTAGCTTCAAGCTCCTTTATTATTTTACTGTTGTACTTCTTCCCTCAGTTAAGCAGTTTGGCGGACAAAAGCTTTGTCGGATTATCCTATCTCGGCTGGATTGGCTTCAGTGCGATGTGGTTGATGCAAGTGATTGTTTTTATGTTCGGCATGACGATGATCCGCAAAGTGATCGACTGGTCAGGGCCGGCGATTTATGTGGCGATGTTTGCACTGTGTCTGTACATGATTAACCGTGCCGGATGGGACAACATCAGCTTTAACCTGAGCAGTCATAACCTCGGCGGATGGGATGCGATCACCCAGATGATTATTGCCATTGCACTGGTTGCTGGTTATTTCGCAGGACCGACCCTCAACTTCAGTGACTTTTCGCGTTATTGCAGTAGTTATCAAAAGCTGAAGTTTGGTAACTGGCTCGGTCTGCCACTGAACTTTATTCTGTTCTCGCTGTTCAGTGTGGTGATTGTGTCTGCATCCATTCCGGTCTTTGGTGAAATGATTACCGACCCGGTTGAAACAGTCAAACGACTCGATTCCGGGCTGATTACCGTGTTGGGGGCTCTGACATTCATTTTTGCAACCGTGGGGATCAATATCGTCGCCAACTTCGTGGCACCGGCATTTGATTTCTCGAACGTGTCACCGCAGAAAATCAGTTTCAAACTCGGTGGCTTTATCGCTGCGTTCGGTTCGGTTCTGCTGACACCGTGGAACCTGTTTAACAACCCGGAAGTGATTCACTACACGGTCGATATTCTGGCTGCGATGATCGGCCCGCTGTACGGCATTATTCTGGTCGACTACTTCCTGATTAAGAAAGGTCAGATTGATGTCCCATCGTTATATACCGAATCCCCGCAAGGGCAATACTGGTATGAAAATGGTGTGAACAAAAAAAGCATCTATGCCCTTGTAATTGCTGGCTTCGTGGCTGTCTGTGCTACATTTTGGGTCACTGAACTTGCCAACTATGCGCTGTTTATCGGGGGTGGGGTTGCCGCATCGACTTATCGCTTCCTGATGGAATCGGAGCGGGTGCGTGTCGGCGGCTTAAAGCTGGCGAAACAAAAGTCTTAATAGAGAGAGCATCATTGCTTTAGGGTGTAAAACTTCCGGTTCGTCTTTGGTTGAGCAAAGGCGAACCGATTTCTATCATCAATAGGATCAATCAATTCACAACATCGCAGCCCAATCAAATTTTCAATCAATTGTGAATCTACACGCAAAAAAATGACACCGAAGTGTTAGTAAAGGATGAGATTTAACCATACCAGTCGTGTGTTATTATCCCGCTTCTCGGCGATAGATGAATCTCCGTATACTTTATACTTGCTGACAGAGTCCAGTAATTTTCCTGAGGGGGAGCATGTAGGGAGTGTAACAATCATTGATGAGAGTAAGGATGTACTGTTAGAATCATCGTTTATCCTATAATTTATAGCAAACCATCCCAAGAACCATTGTGAATGAATTCAAGGCGTTACTTGTGGGAGATATACGATGAGCAGCTCTTTAGATAAAATAACAATTAAAGGTTTCAAGTCTATTCAGGCTCTGGAAGATTTTGAGCTTAATGCGCTCAATATCATTGTCGGAGCGAATGGGGCAGGTAAAAGTAATTTTGTTGCCTTTTTTAAGTTATTAAGCGCTCTCATTGATGGCAAATTGAATCGTTTTGTACGGGATAGCGGAGGAGCCAGTGATTTATTTTTTTGTGGTCCCAAGGTCACCAAAAAAATTGAGTTTGCGACTCATTTTGGCTCTCGGGGATTCCGCTTTAATTTAGTTGCAACACCCAGTAATGATGCAGCAATTGAAGATGAAGCCAGATATTACAAATATAGCAAAACTGGCTGGTGGAACTTAGGTGATAGTTCCGGAGGCACTTCTAAAATGGTTTCAGAGGTGGAACAGAATACACCTGATGCGAAATTCTCAAAACCTGTCTACGATGCCATTGCTTCCTGGAAGATTTATCACTTTCACGATACAAGCTCGACTGCACCGATGCGCGGTGAAGAAATCATTCAAGACAATAAAATATTACGCTGGGATGCATCCAATATTGGTGCATTTTTGTTGAAACTGAAAAGTGATTATCCAAGTGCATATAAAGATATTGTTAACGCAATTAAATTAGTCACCCCTTTTTTTGATGAATTTCTCATTGAGCCGTTTAAGCGTGGTGAAAAAGAAGTGGTGAACTTAACTTGGTTACAAAAGGGTTCCGATTACCCGATGCAGCCATATCATCTTTCAGATGGTTCTATTCGTTTTATCTGTCTGGCAACCGCTTTATTGCAACCAAATCCGCCTGCTACCATGATTATTGATGAGCCTGAACTTGGGCTACATCCTGCGGCAATCTCTATACTCGCTGAATTAATCAAAGCTGCGTCTGAGCGAACTCAAGTGGTTGTGGCAACGCAGTCTCCTGAACTGATTAATTACTTTTCAATTGAAGATATCATTGTTGCAAATCGACAAGGTGGCGCATCGACATTTAATCGTTTGCAAGCAGAAGATTATCAGGAATGGCTCGAAGACTACTCAGTCGGTGAACTGTGGAATAAAAATGTCATTGCTGGAGGTCCCGTCAATGAATAATTACATCGAGGTGGTCGCGATCGTTGAGGGAAGAACCGAGCAAGTGTTTGTCGAGCGTGTTCTGGCACCTTATCTTTCCTATAAAAACATCTCGATTAGAGCGACTCAGATCTCTAAATCCGGTCAAAAGGGTGGTGATGTTAAGTTTAGCCGTGCTGAAAGGGACATTGGCCGTTTTTTGAAGCAAAGACCTGATATCTATGTAACTCAGTTTTTTGATTATTACGGCTTAAAAGAATGGCCTGATTTAGATTCGATTACGACTCAAGACCATACTGAAATAGCTCAATTGTTAAATGAAGCTGCACGAGGACAAATTGTAAACCGCTATGGTAATTATCGAGCAGACAGTCGATTTATTCCTTACATGGCGATGCATGAATTTGAGGCTTTATTGTTTAGTGATGAAGCTATTTTGGCCGATGAACTTGGCGTGGGTGTTGAAAACATTACAGCCATATTGACCGAGTGCAAAGAACCGGAAAAAATTAACAATAGTCGAGAAACTGCACCGTCAAAAAGGCTGGCTCAGTTAAAAGGCGCTGGAAAATTCAAGAAAGCAATCGATGGTATCAGTATTGCGGATCGAATTGGTGTCGAGACAATGCGTCAGCGATGCCCACTATTTAATGAGTGGTTAAATCAACTGGAATCAAAGTTGGGATGAGTTCTGCTGAAGTGCCTGGTCTCGTCCACATGGATGAGCGACGTACGACCTTGGTGAATCTTTTTATATTTCGCCTCTAAATCCATTCCTATTCTGTAAATAAGAGCATCCCTGTTATCCCGATCCTCAACAACGTTATCGCGCTCTTTGCTTCCTGATGGGGTGTGCCGCCCTGACATAATTCCCCCCCTGCACCGTATTGGTTCACCGGCTGCCTAAGAATGGCTCAATGATGGGCTGTGCTTGAGCGCTATATTGATAATTCACAATTAATCATCAATTAAATCAATTAGATATATTGTTATATCTAACATGGCACAATCGTTGCAAATTTTGGTTTGATTGTTTCAATCGTTTCATGACAAGATAAGGGACTCAAATGAAATTACTTCGATTGTTTGTTATAGCAGTGGCTTCGGTCATGTTGATGGGATACACACTGACCGCGTCAGCCGATCAACTGGAAACTATTCAGAAACGTGGGGTATTAAAGGTGGCGGTGCCTCAGGATTTTCCACCGTTTGGTTCTGTCGGAACAGACATGCAGCCACAGGGATACGATATTGATATGGCGGCCTACATTGCCAAGCAGATGAAGGTCAAATTGAAATTGGTGCCGGTCACCAGTGCGAACCGGATCCCGTATCTGCAAACACAAAAAGTGGATTTAGTGATTTCAAGTATGGGGAAAAACCCACAACGTGAAAAAGCAATCGACTTCAGTGAAGCATATGCACCGTTTTATCTGGGCGTATTCGGAACTGCTGATGAGCAAGTGAGCGCTGCGGATGATTTGGCGAATAAAACCATCGGTGTGACTCGTGGCTCAGTGGAAGACCTTGAGTTAAGCAAACTGGCGCCGGCATCGGCAACGATTAAACGGTTTGAAGACAACAATGCCACTCTGTCGGCTTTCTTGTCCGGGCAGATCAGTCTGATAGCCACTGGGAATTTGGTGGTCACCGAAATTGCGACCCGCTACCCGAATAAAGCACCTCAGACGAAGTTTTTACTGAAAAATTCACCGTGTTATGTCGGGGTGATGAAAGGTGAGCAATCATTGGTCAGCGAAGTCAATCGCTTGATCGAACAAGCGAAAGCCAATGGTGTACTTGAGCAGTTGTCACAAAAATGGCTCAAAGCGCCCTTTCCGAAAAACTTAGGCGCTTAAGCTCTGGGGGAACAGCATGAGTTATCAGCTAGACTATGCCGGATTAGCGCCATACCTGCCACAGTTCGTGGCAGGTGTCTGGACGACGGTGCAATTGACGGTGATTTCAACTGTCGTAGGGCTGGTGGTTGGCACGTTGTGTGCCGCAGGCAGAACCGGACGCCAACCCGGGGTGCGCTTGCTGTGTGCCAGTTATATTGAAGTCACTCGCAACACCCCGTTTATTGTGCAGCTCTTTTTCATTTTCTTTGGTTTACCGGCACTCGGCCTCAAGCTTACTGCATGGGAGGCGGGTGTGATTGCCATGGTCTTCAACCTCGGCGCATACAGTGCCGAGATTATCCGGGCCGGTATTGGTGCTGTGCCTTATGGGCAATGGGAGGCGGGTAAAACGTTGGGGCTGACCCGACGTCAAATCTTCATCCACATTGTTTTGCCACCCGCATACCAACGGGTTTATCCGGCGTTGGTCAGTCAATGCATTATTGTGATGCTCGGTTCGGCGGTGGTGTCGCAAATATCGGTCGAAGACCTGACCTTTGCTGCAAACTTTGTGCAATCCCGTAGTTTTCTGAGTTTTGAATCCTACACATTAACCGCGGTGATTTATCTGGTACTGGCGATTTTGATGCGCCAAGGATTCGCTTATTTCCGCCACCTTGCGTTTAAAAACCCATCGTTATAGGAGACATTCAGGATGATGCAGTTTACCGATTGGGATATCTTCCGTAACCTCCTGCTGGCGGCGCGCTGGACGTTATTGTTGTCTGTGTATGCCTTTATCGGCGGTGGTCTGGTCGGATTGGGGCTGACCTTATTACGCAGTACGCGCAACCCGTTGTTTACCCGTTTGATTCAGCTCTATGTTGAACTGTTTCAAGGGACACCGTTATTGATGCAGCTCTTTCTGGCTTTCTTTGGCCTGTCGCTGCTCGGTATCGAAGTCAGTGCATGGTCGGCAGCGATTCTGGCGTTAACGTTATTCAGCAGTGCGTTTTTCCATGATATCTGGCGGGGATGTATTGAATCCTTACCCAAAGGTCAGTGGGAAGCCTGTCGGACGCTGGGGCTGACTTATCTGCAAACGATGCGACATGTGATTTTCCCGCAAGCAATGCGCATTGCGATTGCCCCGACAGTGGGGTTCTCGGTGCAAATTGTCAAAGGGACTGCCTTGGCATCGATTATTGGTTTCGTCGAATTAACCAAAGCCGGCACCATGCTCAACAATGCAACATTTCAGCCGTTTAAAGTGTTTGCCATGGTGGCGCTGCTCTATTTTGCAATTTGCTTTCCTTTATCGATGTTTGCCCGTTATCTCGAATCACGCAAGGTTTGAGGTGTATTGGTATGAAAAGCGCACAGCCTTGCCAGAAGAACAGGCAATCAGAACCACTGAAATCAGGACGATTTACTCACAGCTCGGAGGCGAAGCATTATGTCACTCATTAGTGTTGATCAGGTTCATAAGTTTTATGGTGAAAACCATGTATTGAAAGGGGTAGACCTGAAAATTCAAGCCGGAGAAGTGATCTCGATTATCGGCCGGAGTGGCTCAGGAAAAAGCACGTTGCTGCGGTGTATGAACGGTCTGGAAACCTATCAGGAAGGCGCGATCATCGTCGATCAGCAAGCCGTAGAAAATGATGAATATAAACTGCGTTTATTGAGTCAGAGTGTTGGCATGGTCTTTCAGAGCTTCAATCTGTTTCCTCACAAAACCGTTGGTGAAAATGTCATGCTGGCACCGAAACTGGTGCAGAAAAAAACGACCGCAGCCTGTCAGCAAATTGCTCGCGAATTACTGGAAAAAGTCGGACTGGGCGATAAATTTGACGCCTATCCGGGCAATCTTTCCGGCGGCCAGCAACAGCGCGTGGCGATTGCTCGTTCACTGGCGATGTCCCCGAAAGTCCTGTTATGTGATGAAATTACATCAGCGTTGGATCCTGAACTTGTCGGTGAAGTGCTGAAAGTGCTTGAACAACTCAAAGCGGAAGGGATGACGCTGATTTTAGTCACCCATGAAATGAATTTCGCCCGGGATGTCGGGGATCGGGTCGTGTTTATGAACGAAGGTAAAGTGTGGGAAACCGGGCCGAGTGAAGCGGTGTTCGCTAATCCGCAAACTGCGGAGCTGAGAAGTTTTCTCTCTGCGGTACTTTAATGTTTTCTGGGTTAATACCAGTTGATTTACACCGATTGATTTACACCGATTGATTCACACATTCGGGATAACGCACTTGAGTCAACGCATATGGGTTAACCCTTGATAAAAACCAGATTGCTGTATAGCGCGCGTCAGCATTCACCATCAATTGCCTGTAAGGAGAGAACATCAGCTATGAATGACCAAACCCATGATGTCAGTCAACCCGTTCATCAGTCATCGGCAAACTGTCCGCTCAGTGAACGGATCACCCGGCATTATGCCAGTCTGACAGACAATAACCGGCGTCTGGCGGATTACCTGCAATTGAACCCGGAAAAGGTGCTGATGTTATCCACCAGCGAGATTGCTGAAGCGTGCCAGGTCTCGAAAACCAGTGTCAGTCGTTTTATCCGCAAACTGGGCTATGAAGACCACCTTGCTTTACGTCAGGAGTTGATGATTGAGCGGGATAATGGTCAGCCGGTGATGATGACGACACTGGATGACTCTGAATTCAATCATGAGTTGCGGGCTCTCGAAAAACTCTGGGAACAACTGACTCAGCAGGATCATTACGCATTAATTGAGAAACTGGCGACGGCAAAACGGATCAAAATTATCGGCTATCGCAACAGTTACCCGCTGGCGATGCATTTTCGTCAGCAGCTCATGCAGTGTCGGACACAGGTTGAGTTATTGCCGTTACCCGGTCAGACGATTGGTGAAGATCTGGCATCCATTGAGGACGATGATTTTACGATTGTGATCGGTATCCGTCGGCGGGTGGCAAATTTTGAGAAAATAATGTCTTTTCTGGCATCGCGGGAGAGCTTACTGATTACCGATCAGTCCGGGCAGAAATATGCGCAGCAAGCTGGGCACTACTTTATCTGTTATATGAATAATGAGCTGCCGTTAGACAGCTATACGGTGCCGATGAGCTTGATTTCACATCTGGTCAATCAAACGTTTTTACACTTAAAGAGCAAATCGACGCAGGTCAGTCGAAAAATCAGTATGAACTATGCTCAGCTCAACGAATTAGAGTAAGTCAGATTGGCACATGCAAGACGATGAATATGATAGTTAGTAACGTAATCGCTAGTAACGTAATCGTTAGTAACACAATGAATAGTAAGCAACACAACAGCAAGCAACACACAAGCATGGGTATAAACAAGAATGAGTATCATCAATAAATTAAAAAAAGAGTGGTTTCTGGTTGGTATGGTGGCCGCCATCTTGCTGGCGACTGTTTCTGAGCAGGTGGGGCGTTCCGGTGGGTTGATTCATCTCGACAAACTGACCGGGATCGGCGTCGCGATTGTCTTCTTCTTACACGGGTTAGGGCTGTCTCCGCAGAAAATTAAGCAAGGCGTGAGCAACTGGAAACTGCACGTGTATATACAGTTGGCGACTTACCTGTTTTATCCGTTACTGTGGGTTATTTTAGGGAATGGCATGCTGGCATGGATGCCGACGTCGCTTGCTTTTGGTTTCTGCTATCTGTTTGTGTTGCCCAGTACCATTTCTTCCTCGGTTGCGATGACCAGTGTTGGTAAAGGCAATGTCCCGGGGGCAATTTTTAATGCATCACTTTCCAGTATTCTCGGTGTTTTTCTCACCCCGTTGATGATTCAGTTCTTTATGGGCATGAAAGGGGTGCAGTTAGATCTGATGAGCTCGGTACTCTCTATCGCCAAACTGTTGTTAATCCCGATGATTGTCGGACAACTTGCCAGACCGCTGTTACTGAATTTTATCGAACGACATAAGTCTGTGGTCAACAAAGTGGATAAGTACGTTATTCTACTGATTGTCTATAATGCGTTTTGTGACTCGGTCGCAAATGGCATCTGGCAGAACTTCTCGGTCGGGATGTTAGCTACCGCCATTGGCATCTGTTGTATTGTGCTGTTGGTGATGGTTCATTCGATTCAATGGGGCGCGCAGCGTTGTCAGTTTTCGCGGGCAGATGAAGTAGCTGCGGTGTTTTGTGGTACCAAGAAAACGCTGGCGGCAGGGGTGCCGATGGCAACGGTTATTTTTGGTACCGACCCGAACCTTGGCATGATTTTGCTACCGATAATGCTTTATCACCCGATTCAGATTTTCTACTGTGCAATTCTTGCGAATCGGTATGCCAAACGTTATCAGCCAGCCAGTGAGGCTGCTGCTAACTCGTAAGCGGAGAAACAGATATGGGACAACATCAGGTCAGAGACCAACGTATTTATTGTCAGCAAGGGCCCGATTACCTTGCGGCAACGGATGATGGGGCATTATCCGGTTTGAGCTTTGTGTTTAAAGATTTGTTTGATGTCGCAGGCTATACCACCGGAGCCGGGAATCCCGCATGGCTGGAAAGCCATGCCTCGGCCAATGCGACTTCACCGATTATCGAAACCTTACTCAGTGCAGGGGCAACTTGTCATGGCCGGGTTCAGACCGATGAGCTGGCTTATAGCCTGAACGGACAAAACATCCATTACGGGACGCCCGAGAACCCGGCCGCGCCCGATTGTATTCCCGGTGGTTCATCGAGTGGCAGCGCGGTGGCCGTCGCTCAGGGGGATGTGGATTTCTCTATCGGGACAGACACCGGCGGTTCGGTGCGGATTCCCGCCAGTTATTGTGGCTTGTTCGGCTTACGTCCCACATTGGGAAAGTTTGATCTCGCCAATTGCTTCGAACTCGCCAAAAGCTTTGATACCGCAGGTATTTTTGCGCGGGATTTGTCCGTTCTGACGTCGGTTTATTGTGAGCTATCCGCAGAGACGCTCCCGGATACGGTTGATCCGGTTCCGACCCTCTATCTTGACCGTTTTATGGCTCAGCACCTGAATGAAGATCGCTATCAGCGGGTTCATGACCGTTGCCGTTGGGCCGGGATTGCGCTCGAAGAGAAAGATTTTATGACACAGTCCGAGTGGACGCTGGATGCACTGAGTCTGCTGTTTCGCAGCATTCAGGGCTATGAAATTATCCAGAAACATGGTCGTTGGCTGACGGAGCATGAGCGCTCGCTCGATCCTGCCATTTTAGAACGGGTCAAATGGGCGAGAACGGTCGAAGATAAAACTTATCAGCAAGGGAAGCTCCGCCAGAAAGCCTTCCGCATGTGGTTATATGCCCAGTTAGATGAACACGGTGGCGTCTGGCTACTACCAACCACACCTGCGGGGCCGCCATCACTGGCGATTACCCCGCAAGCCATGGCGGATTACCGGACTGAGTTGATGGGATTGACCGCCATTGCCGGATTAGCCGGGTTCCCCCAGTTACATTTGCCATTTCACGGGATGCATGATGGCCCTTGCGGGATGTCGTTACTAGGGCTACCGAATGAAGAGCCGCGATTATTGGCGATTGCAGCAAGACTGATGGCCGGAGAAAACAGTCAATGAAATATCAGACAGCATTTACCGCGCCCCATTATCGGGCCGCGGAAGTCGGGCAGAAAATTCTCGATGAGGGCGGTACCGCCAGTGAAGCGATGGTGGCTGCGGCTGCGATGGTGACCGTGCAGTATCCGCACATGAATAGCATCGGTGGTGACAGCTTTTGGTTAATTTGCCATCCGGGACAACAACCGATTGCCATTGATGCCTGTGGCGCGGCTGCATTGCATCTCGATCCGGCTGAATACCGTGCGCAAGGGGATGAATTACCCGCGAGTGGTGGCGCGGCTGCGATCACCATGGCCGGCGCGCTCTCCGGCTGGCATCAGGCCTTAGCGCTCAATCACCGCCAGCATACCTTGCCACAACTGTTGCAACCGGCAATTACCGCTGCGCGGGAAGGCATTGAAGTGACACAGAGTCTGGTCAATGCGAGCGAAAAAACGGTCGCGATGCTGGCGGATATCCCGTCATTTGCTCAGCACTATTTGCCAGGCGGCAAGACGCTTGAGATCGGGCAGATGCTGCGTAATCCGACATTGGCTACGACGTTTGAGCGGCTTGCAACAGCAGGATTGGATGATTTTTATCGCGGTGAGATTGCCAGGCAGGCCGCGGCGGATCTGGCGGCATTAGGCAGCCCGATCACGCTTGACGATTTCCATCACCATCAAGCCCGGGTGATGGCACCGTTATCGGTACAGACCGGTAAGGGCAGACTGTATAACTTCGGCGCGCCGACACAAGGTGTGGCTTCGCTGCTGATTTTAGCGATTTATGATCGTTTGGTCGCGCAGGCTGACAGTGAGATCGATCACATTCATCTATTGGTCGAAGCAACCAAACAGGCGTTTATTCTGCGCGATCAATACGTGACCGATGACGCTGACTTGTCGGTATCGCTTCAGCAACTGCTGACGGAGCAGAGCGTCACTGAGTGTGCGGCTCGTATTACTCTTGAGCAGGCTCAACCGTGGCCGCATATCGCCAAACCCGGTGATACGGTCTGGATGGGAGCGACTGACCAATACGGCACGATGGTGAGTTTTATTCAGAGTGTGTACTGGGAGTTCGGCAGTGGTGCTGTGTTGCCGAATCTGGGATTTGTCTGGAACAACCGGGCGAAAAGCTTTTCTCTCGATGCCACACATCACAATGTGCTGAAGCCGGGCAAAAAGCCATTCCACACCTTAAACCCGGCTTATGCTGCGCTGAACGATGGTCAACGGATCGTCTATGGCACCATGGGCGGAGAAGGGCAACCCCAGACCCAAGCCTGTCTGTTCAGCCGTTACGTGTATCAAGGCTATACGCTGGATGAAGCGATTGCCATGCCGCGCTGGTTACTGGGGCGTACTTGGGGTGACGATACGCATCAGCTGCGGCTTGAGCAGAGTTTATATCTGGCGTATCAGGATACATTACGCGAACGTGGTCATCAGATTACGCAAGTGAAAGATCAAAATGAACTTATGGGCCATGCTGGCGCAATCACGTTAGATGAGGGCGGCCGAGCCACCCCGGCAACGGATCCGCGCAGCGATGGCGATGCTTTGGTCGGTCCGTTTTAAGCCGACAATTTGAATCAGATTTTATGGAGAGATGTATGGAAACCAATCCGCTATTTGAAACCCTCAATCCGCCACAACGGATGCTGATGGGACCGGGGCCGATAAACGCTTATCCCCGGGTTCATCAGGCGATCTCATCAGCGTTGATCGGGCAATACGATCCGGTGATGACTGGCTATATGAATCAGGTACAAGCCCTTTATCGCAACGTGTTTGAGACACAGAATCCGCAGACATTTCTCGTTGACGGCACTGCCCGTGCCGGTATCGAGGCGGTGTTGGTGTCGGTGTTGCAACCGGGGGATAAAGTGTTGATTCCGGTCATTGGACGATTCGGCCATCTGTTGTGTGAAATTGCGCATCGGGTTGGTGCGACAGTGCAGACGATTGATATTGAATGGGGAGAGGTGTGTCCGCCGGAAAAAGTTGAAGCGGCCATTCGTGAATTCCAGCCGAAAATGTTGGCAACCGTACAGGGTGATACATCAACCACCATGAACCAACCATTAGCTGAGATCGGGGAAATCTGTCAGCGTCACGGGGTGCTGTTTTACTGTGATGCGACTGCATCGATTGCCGGGAATACGCTCAATGTGGATGAATGGCATCTTGATGCGGTTTCTGCCGGACTGCAAAAATGTTTGGGCGGCCCGTCGGGTAGCGCGCCGGTGACACTCAGTGAGCGTTGTGTTGCGGTGATTAACCGCCGCAAGCGAGTCGAGGCCGGTATTCGTACCGAAGCACATCAGGATGGTGAAGATACCCCGATTCTGTCGAACTATTTTGATTTAGCGATGGTGATGGACTACTGGGGGCCGGAACGACTCAACCATCACACGGAAGCGACCAGCATGTTGTACGCTGCCCGCGAATGTGCCCGGCTCTATCTGGAAGAGGGAGCCGCACAAGTGATCGCCCGTCACCAACAAGCCGGACGGGCAATGGCGGTTGGCCTTGAAGCGATGGGCTTAACCCTGTTTGGCAATCAACAATACAAAATGAACAACGTGGTCGGCGTCTATATCCCAGAGCAAATCAATGGTGAGCAGGCCCGCCAAGAATTGTTGCATCGTTTCGGCATTGAAATCGGCACCTCATTCGGGCCGCTCCACGGCAAAATCTGGCGGATTGGCACCATGGGTTATAACGCCCGTCAAGAATGTGTATTGATGACACTGGCAGCACTTGAATCTGTATTACTCAAAGCCAAAGTCCCCGTTGCAGCCGGTCAGGCCGTTGCGGCAGCAATGGATGTCTTCGGTGCCTGATTCAGGTCATCGTCAAAGCAAGGAAGAGTCATAAAATATGAGGCAATCAGAAGGAGCGCGTATGCAGGCAGCACCCCGGGCAACACAGGTGATGGAAAGAATTCAGACCTTAGCCTCATTCAGCGCAATGCCAAATGGCATTCTACGGGCTTATCTGACTGAAGAGCACCGCCAAGCGCATCACCAACTGGCGCAGTGGATGACTCAGACGGGTCTGGAAACGTGGCAGGATGAAGTAGGGAATCAGTGGGGCAGAAAAGTCTCGGCACATCCCAGTATGCCGACGCTGATCATCGGTTCGCACAGTGATACGGTAGCCAATGCCGGTGGTTATGACGGCCCGTTGGGAATTCTGCTGGCGATTGAAGCGTTAGATGCACTCAAAGACGTTGACTTACCGTTTCATGTCGATGTGGTGGCGTTTGCCGATGAAGAAGGCACCCGTTTCCAAACCACGCTGCTGGGGTCCAGCCCGGTTGCCGGGATGTGGAATCCGGCATTGTTAGAGCGTCAGGATAAGGACGGGGTCAGTATTGGCGAGGCGATGAATCGGTTCGGACTTGATCCTGATCAGGTGGTCAACGCGGCCCGAAAACCGGAAGAGACACTCGCCTATCTGGAGGTCCATATCGAACAGGGACCATTGCTGGAAAGCCTTGATCTGCCGGTTGGTGTGGTCACTGCCATTGCCGGCGCGAAACGGTTTCTCATCGATGTGTCTGGCGTTGCCGGTCATGCGGGAACTGTCCCGCTGCCGTTACGCCATGATGCGTTATGCGGCACCGCTGAGATGATTGCCTGCATTGAAGCATTTGCCACCGAGCATGAAATCGTCGCGACTGTCGGCAAGTGTGAGATACGCTCCGCTGCCGTCAATGTGATTCCCGGACAGGTGCAGTTCTCACTGGATATTCGGAGCCAGTCTCAACAAAAACTGGATCACTGTGCGCCATTGCTGATGGCACAATTAGCAGCCATTGCTGACAAGCGTGGTTTAACCATGACCCACGAACAGATCTATCAGGCACAGGCGGTTCCATGTAGTGATCGGTTACAACTGGTCTGGGCAGATGTGGTCGAATCAGCAACCGGGAAGGATGTCTGTTATCTTGCCAGTGGTGCCGGTCATGATGCTATGGTGATGGCAAACCTTGCCGAGATGGGGATGTTGTTTGTCCGCTGTGAGAAAGGCATCAGCCATAATCCGCGAGAAAATGTAGAGACTCAGGATGTGGCCGTGGCGCTGGAGTGCTTGATCAACATGATCTGCGCTCTTGCGCCATCTTGTGCCGGTATTTAACCACAAGCCAAGATCCTTCTTCGCCCGGACAAAGAAACACCGTCCGGGCATTTTTTTGTGTTGTACTTGGCTGAGTGAGTTGTTCAGCTTGTGGTCATCTCGGTTTACAGTGAGCGGTTCACGGTCATCCGTATAAAGCGGTGTGAACTCATTTCATTTTGATATCAAAGCCGAGTGAGACCAAAGTGCCGACCAGAGTGGCGATCACCACTGATAACAAGGAACCAATCAAAACATATTCGGTGAGGCTGCGACTGTCTGATTTGTTCAGTTCGCCGAATCTGAAAATTGATTTGGCAGTAAAGACAAAACCGACCGCAGCGTAACTCCCGACCAGCGTAAACGTCAGGATCAATATTCGCTCTAAATAACCGATCAACTCTCCCCCGGCGACAAGACCATTCATCTGCGGATGATTGGCAGTCACGGTAATGGAATACTTGTTTAAGATGCTGCCAATCACCACCGATGTCGGTTTGAGAATGAGAACATACGCCAAGGCGATCAGCATTCCGTCTGAGAACTTGTCATACCCGAGTATCGTGTCAATCGTGATATCCGTTGTCATATGAAAGGCAAGGAGCGCAAAGACCAGAACATGCAGGCTTTGATCCACCACAATATGCGTTAATTGATGTTCATGTCGCGTGGCTTGCCACAGGTCGATAGCCCAATGACTGAGTACCACAATCGCGATCAAGCAAGCTGTTGAGGGCCAATCCATCCCGAGCACCAAGGCCGGTACGGACAGCGCAACCCCCTGCAATAATGCATGGATATACAGTTCCGGGGCGCGATAAGTGGATTTTTGCTTGGCTGCTCGCCATCGTCCGGGCTGGAGGTAAAAATCACCGATCAGATGAATCAGCAAAAACGCGATGAAAACCGTCAGAAAATCAGACATTTTGGGGCCCTGCCACTTGGTTGATAAATTGTTGATTGAGTGTACTGATGAGTGGCCAGCCCGATGCTTTGAGTGATTTACTGACGGTCGCTGTAGCGACATCGAGCTGCGTCGCTAACTCACTAATCGATAAATCCTGAGCCGTTTGTAGCATGGGTAGCATCACTTCACACTGGCGTGCGGTTAGGTCGGTCAACTGTCGGTCGAGGTATTGAAAGAGTAAGTCAAACTGGGTATTGAGTTCGGCTCGGTCAGAACTGAAAATCAGCCGGTGGTTTTTTAATGACTTGAGCCCGCGCCCGGACAGGACAAATGCTTCTCCCATGGATTCTGAGACGGATTCACGCAGATCGGCATGCGTTGCGATGGCAAAGCTGATTCGGCTATCAAAGGCTTTGCCAAGCGCTTTAATCCCGAGCCGATAAATCAGGGTATAGCGCAGTGTGTTTTCAATATCATGCACCACACTCTGAAATTCATCCCCCCGGATGATACTGTGCGCATTGGATGCGTTTTCGGTACTCATCCATATTTGAATTTCTTTGATGCGTGCCAGTAGCTGCTCAAACTGGTCTGTACTTAGTTTGGTTGAATGAATAATATCACCGCTGATCACTGCAATTGCTTTATTAGTCACCGCCACAGAAAACTCCTCTCCGTTCCTCTGGGTTAATTTAGCTGTTTATAGCTAATGATGCAAATTTAGCTCTTTATGGCTAATTATGAAAATTTAGTGGTTGGCGGCTAAAGTGAGGCTTGGTGTTCGCAAGGCGTAAGCACTATTTCGTATAAAGTTACGAGGTTGCTAAACATACACAGCTAACGCTTCAGACGGATTCGCAACGCGTGGCATTTTTACCATGCGCTAAGTTTAGTGATTCAAGTGGTGTGCAGAAACATTGAATTGCGTTGATCACCACTTAAACTGGCATTATATATCTTGGTCAATTGAGGGAATTTACAAGGATGTACTTAAAAGAAGCAGAAGCTCATGAGCTAGATGCTATTTATGCCATGGGTTTTGATACGTGGCATGACGGTATGTTTAGTCTCAAAGATGACTGCTTTGGCTTGGGTTCAGTCGCGACGTATCAAAGCTTGCGTGGGAAAGGTTATGCATCCCATTTGGTCAATCTGGTGAAAGCCGAATTGTTCGTGAATCACAACTGCAAAATCTTATTCTTACATAGTGATATTGCCCATCAATTTTATAGTCGGCTTGATTTTGTGAGTATTGAGGGGGCTGATTGTATGTATATTTCAAGTAACTCTTCTGAGTTTGATGGTTCAATACCGACATATTTCTAGTTCAAAGTTCTACATATAACAAGATAATTAATTGGACTCCCGCTCTAATCGCTGACTAACCTTTGAGTCAGGCATCAGGCCAACCCCATTTCTACCCGATGAGTCATGGTAATTCGACAAAACCAAAAGACCGATAAAAATGATGCGCTTGCTATTGTTCAAGCGATTCTTCGCTTGCGCGAACAATTGTATCAAGCAGAAAAGTATCAAGCAGAAAACAGCGCTGAAAAATCAATCGGGTGGCTGACTCAGAGAATTTAACTTTTCGGTTGGTCGAGGTGAAAGTAAGTTGATTTAGACATTAGAATTGATGCTTGAAGATGCAGAAACTGGGTCGAGTTTTTCGTTGGCATACTTTAAATTACGGGCTCAGTCATACTTTGCTTACAAAAGCAATATATTGTTTTTGCACTCCCCCAAACAACTGCTATGCTTTTTTTAACGTAAATAAAAATAGATAAAAACACATGATATATCTGAAGTATTGACTCCAGTTATTGCCGTATAGGTACGTTAAGTCAGTAATGAGCTTAGGAATGTGATGATGCGAGAAAGTGAACAGAACGACGCATCTTCTTAAACATCGTAATAGATTAACAAATCGGACTTTTTGTCTGATTCAGTCTTTATTAATAATACTAGGTGAATAAGAAATATAATTCGTCATTCGCTCTATATTGCTGAATTTTGGAGAAATATATGTGTAGTTTATTTTTACGCAGCACATTCTCATTACTGTCTGTGTTTTTGATTTTATCGTTTTTACCGACGGCTGGTGCGGCACCAGTGAAAGGTTCACATGTTAAAATATATGTTTCAAGCCTTCCTTATCTTTACACATCTCATGCTGTAAATGGCGCACTTTTAAGACCCGCTAACAACGAACGTGGTTGGGAATACTATATGGCCACATCTCATTCGCAAATTAGCGATACTGTCTATGAATTTAAGCTACGTCAAGGTGTTCAGTTTCAAGATGGGACGCCATTTAATGCAGATGCAGTCATTGAAAATATGGAGTACTTTAAAAAGAAACCTTTTTTGTTTAGCAAAATCAATACCGTATATGACCATACGGAAAAGATTGACGATTATACAGTAAGGTTCTATTTAAAAGAAAAGTATGGAACATTCCTGAATGATGTCATCTGGATTCAATTTTATACCACAAAATATCTCAAAAAATTTGGCTGGAATGGTAAAGCAACCTGCCCGAATTTGGCTGAAGCCGGTCCTTATGGATTAGGGCCTTATATTCTGAGTGAAGGTTATATAGAAGGTGATAGAAAAACAGATAAAGCAGTATTAATTGCTAACCCTTACTACTATGATAAAGATTTAGTAAAAGTAGAAAAATTCACTATCTACACAAAGTTAGATCCCAAGGTTGCACTATATGATGTCATGGAATCGGAAGGCCACTTGGATATTATGCCAATCGACTTTTCTGATGTTAAATTAGTCAGCTCTTCTCCTTACGCTAAACTAATTACAGGGCCATCAACAGATAATATTGCCATACATATCAATATGGTGAATGGTAACGAAAAACTAAAAGATAGAAAAGTTCGTCTTGCTCTGAATAGAGCAATCGATCAGCAACAGTTATTACATCATGCATTTTCTGATTATGGTCAAATAAAGCCTACGTTAGCTTCACCCAATTTTCCAGGTGTTAAAGATGCTGTAAAAAATCTGAAGGCCTATTCAGAAATTGAATCACCAAAAGAAATACGGCAGGAATTAAAGCGCATTGTCGGTGGGCTAAAACTTAAAGTGCTGACACAACAGAAGTTCATGTTTCTTTGGCGTTCAATCGATCGAGATTTACGCAAAGTTGGTGTAAAACTTGATTTTGAAATTGTTGATGAAACGACTATTTTTGGACAAGTTCTGTCTACTAATGCGGGTAAGAATACAAAATCGTGGGATTTGATTGTGTGGGGCGATGATGATTGGTACTTCAATCATCCATGGGCTGCAACCTTTGTTTATCAGCCCAATAGTGTCTGGAGTACGATGCCAGCGGATCCTCTGATGGGTCAATATATTGATGAAATGTTTAAAGCAGCCGCCAACACGCCGCAATTCAGTGAAGTTATGACAAAAATGATTCATCATGTCTATAAAAATGCTTATATGCTTGTTGTACCGGCTCCAAACAAGGTTGTTGCAGTCAATAAGAAGGTTTCTTACACCCCATTACCAATGGCTTCTCTTCCACTATGGGAAATTGAGGTGAGTGATGATCACTGGTCACTAAAAAAATAATGAAGATACGTGGCCACTTGCTCCAATATTTGAAAAATTTATTTTTGTCGAGATTTTAATATGAAACTAAAACTTAGAAGTCAATTGTTACTTATTTTTTCTTTAATAGGGATATTACCTGTTGCAATTGTTGCGACCATTTCATTAATGAAATCGACTGCGGCACTGGAAAGTAACGCATTGGATCAGCTAATAAGTTCACGAGATGTTAAGGCGAACCAAATAGAAAGCTATCTTGATAGTGCAGAAAAAGATATTTCTATCCTATCAAATAGCAGAGATGTATATGAGTTGTTTCGTGCCTTACAAGTGTATCAAGAGTTAGAAGAAATTGTTTCTGAAAATGATAAGTTTGGCGTTGACAACATAGACTATAAAGCAATTTGGAAAGAAAGAAGTGAAAATCTATTAAAATATGTCGATGTCCTGGGCTATCGTGACCTTTTATTATTATCTGCTGATAAGGGGCATATTATTTATAGTGTGAAAAAAGGTGAGGAACTTGGTTCAAATGTGAAAAAGAACTTCGATGAAAAAAATCCAGTCTCAGTTTTATGGAGAAAAGTTTTAGACACAAAAGGTGTGACATTTCAAGATTTTACACCCTATAGCTATCGGGATAATAGTCCGAGATTCTTTGTTGGCGCGCCTGTGTTTAATTTACGTGGTGATACAATCGCTGTCGTGATTTTAGAGCTTTCCGGAGGCGTCATTAATGACATTATGTCTCAGCGTTCAGGGCTCGGAGAAACAGGTGAAACTTACCTCGTTGGTAAAGACAATTTAATGCGTTCCGACTCTTATTTGGATAGCGCACATCATTCTGTTGTGAATGCATTTGCCAATCCAAAAAATAATAAAGCAGAAAGTATCGCAGTTAACGCTGCATTGTCGGGTGAAACAGGCTCAAAATTAATCGACAGTTATTTAGGGCGTGAAGTGTTGTCTGCCTATGCACCATTAAAATTTGAGGGTGCGACATGGGCGATTGTGGCAGAAAAATCACGTGGGGAAGCTTTCGCATCGGTGAGTGCAATAAAATGGGCAGTCATGTTTTCAATGTTGATTACAGCCGTCATTATCATTGCAATCGGTATTGTATTGAGTCGCTCGATTACCAATCCTATTCTTAAAATGATCGACATTGTTAATCAATTGGCAAGTGGTAATGTTCGTAAGAGAGCAAACATAAAACGCTCAGATGAACTTGGAGATATGGCATCGTCGTTAGATAACTTTGCAGAAAAGCTGGAAACGGTTTTTGTGAGTAGTTTGGAAAAAATATCAGAAGGTGATTTGACGAGTAATTTAACGTCTAACGGCCAACAAGATGTTATCACTAATGCACTGATTAAAACCAATGCTGATCTGAAAAGTATTGTTACTGATATTTCAGGTTATACCAATAGCATCGTTGAGCAGAGCAATAAGGTCATGCTTTCCAGCGAAACAATATTGTCGAATACGGCAAGTTCTGAACAATCAATACAGTCGATTTCCGCGGCGATAGTTGAGGTTAACGAGCAGGTCAAGATTACTGCTAACACAGCGAAAGAAGCTGATGAATTGAGTCAGAAAGCGAAGCAGTCGGCTTCACTTGGGAGTGACCTTGTTAGCAAAACCGTGTCAGCGATGAATGATATCAGAGAGGCGAGCAGTAATATTTCTTCTATTCTTTCTGCGATAGAAGACATTGCAAATCAAACCAATCTGTTAGCCTTAAATGCGGCGATTGAGGCCGCCAGAGCCGGTGAAACAGGCAGAGGTTTTGCTGTGGTTGCAGATGAAGTGCGAGCTTTGGCAGCACAAAGTACAAAAGCGGCAAATGAAACAGCTAAGTTAATTGCAGTCGTGGTTGAAAAAACGCAAGTCGGTGCAGACATTTCTGGAAGCTCGTCTGAGAGCCTTAAAGAAATCGTTGACTCTATTGAAGTGGTATGTGACTTGATGGGTAATATTGCGGTTGCTTCCGAAGAGCAGGCTCGAACCATTGATGATACGAGTAGCAACTTAAATCGTATCGCTGATAAAAATGTTGAAACAACATCAGAAGCCAAAGAGGGCGCCGGGACTTCTCAGAAACTAACGGAGATGTCGTCTGGACTGAAAGGTATTGTGGAGAAATTTACCCTCGGTTCCGAATCCTCTCATTCTGGCCGTCGGTTGTAAGTGTCTTGCTTAAAAAATGAGACTATAACTAATTTTGTGCGTTTTCGGTACGTTATTGCCTTTCACTCAATTGATACCTTGGGTCGATAAGGGCGCAGTTCGAAACGAGATGGTTCTCGAAGAAATCAATAACTATGCGTGTTTTGGCAACATGGTGACGACCTTTTATGATCGCAGTATGATTGATTCATACGGGTACAGTCAGCTTGAAAATATACCCGTTTCGGATTTTTTATTAAATCAGTGTCGTGAATTGGTCTATCACCGAAAGGTTTTTATCTTCCCACCGTGGGAATCAATCTATGAAAATGACATCGAGCGGAAGCAAGACTTTCATGAAGCGGTAGCGACTTATCATGAGATGGTTGATGCCTACAAAAATTTTGGTTATGACTTAGTTGAAGTCCCAAAGGTTTCAGTTAAAGCAAGAGCCGAGTTTATCTTAAACACCTTGGATAACGGCTAGCACGATATCGAAAAACTCGGTAAACGAAATTGCGCGCCAGTGATTCTTGCCAAGATGCAAGCGTCACCAGAAAATCTTTGTTGTGTGGCTGAGTTGCGTGTTGTCCGGAAAAGCCTAACCATTCATCCGTGAATGATTTTCTTGGTTGGGTGGTTGATTTGAATAAAGTGAAACATTGAATCAACAAAGCTCAATTGATCGATGCTCTCAGGGTGAAAAATCAGGACGATTTTTCAGGATTGCCTGAGCAGGATGCGAATCAATCCGACCCTGATTCGGTGCGCTGAACTCAAAAAGATGCTTTTGGTTACTTTTGACATCTATCAAAAGTAACTGGGGCGCTTTCGGAGATGCTAATGAAATCGAGGAAAGTCATTGCGTCCCAAACCACAACCTAATGATAATAAGCAGAATTTCCCCCGTCTTCCCCGTTACCCCCATTCCAAAAATTACTTTTCCCCATCAGAAAGCTAAATTCAAATATGACTTATAAACTCTATTGAGTATAATCATTGACTCATATAAAACTGTATTATCAATAAGCTTTCATCCACAAAAAAGAATCACAGCATAGTCAACAACGTCAATGAACGATCAAACCACTCAAATTTACAACCTGATGAGATATGAATTTGCTCAAGTTGAAGGAGACTTCACTTCCCTACGCGAGTCAGATGTGAAATCTGTCATACCTGCCGGAATGCGCTTTGCTGATTTTCTCGAACAGCTTCGCAGCGGCCATCAAGTCTTACTGACGGATGTACCGTCGATTCCTTTGCTGATTCGGGATCGGGATGAGTGGGGCAATCAATACTGGCGAGTCAATCCCGAGGTTGAGCCTCAGCTCGACTGGCTGGCGTACAAGGCTTATACCGCGCGGGTTGAATTGGTCAATCATGGCATTGGTTCGACTTATTCCGGCAGTGTCAACGCCTCTGTGTATACCGAGCCTTATGTTGAACGCAATCAAGTGAAACTCACTTTAGCAGAGCGGTTGGCAAGGCAGCGTCAGGAACGATTACGAGAGTTGGATAAAATCCCATTGCCTTCATCCGCATGGCAGAACGCATTTAACAAACCGCCAGTCAAACCCTCCCGTTTTGCCAAATCTGCCCTTGTACCGAAAGGAACCTGTGATATCGGTACACAAAGAGAGCCGCTTTCTGCGCTGGGGGATTATGCGGCTTATACACTTGCTGTCGGGCTGGGGATTAGTGCTGCTTCTGAAGAAGCTTTTTTAACGCGTATTGGTGGTGCAGCACTGGCAGAGCTGCCGAACCTGACGATGAAAATTGTCGGTCGGGTGGGTATTCTGGCCGCATTTCTGCCCAGCCAGTTTGGTGACGGCACGCTGTACAATGAAAATGACCTGCTTGACAAAACCACGGTTGAAACCAATATCCGCTTAGGGTTCAATGCTGATAATCGGATTTACGGCTATCACGTCAATGGGGTGAATATTCCCAAACGTGAAGTGACTCGGGTCGGGGATAAATTCGTCGTTGCGTTAGAGCCGGATGTCACCATTGAATGGGTGCCGATCAGCGGTGATTTTGGCGGTAAACCGATCCTTGTCAATCCCATTCCTGACCTGCAAACTTACAATATCTGGGTGTATCCGGAGGCTGAGCAAGGTCAAGAATTTGATAACACCTACATCACGCCAATTGCTGATGCAGATTTACAAGACTATATTCTGACCTTTCCGGCAGATACCGGACTCCCACCACTGTATGTGGTATATAGTCATCAAGTGCGTCAACCGAATGGTCAGTATGGTGCGAGTAAATACCCCAAACCGGAGCTAAACCGAACATCTCTTCGGGCTGAGACCAAAAGACAGATTGAAGCCAATGCAAGAAAACTGAATGGTCAGTTTGTTGATAATAATGGTCGTGAGATCACTGACTGGCATTACGGACATAGGAAAGGCTTAGAAAATCGACGGATACTCAGAGCCGCTGATGAGATGGAAATGACGCAGGAAGAATTGAATGATTTTGTGAATTCACACCCTGACTATTTTCAGATTGAAGACGCCAGAACTAACCTTAGTCATGCAAACGAAAAACCGGGCAGCGATGACCTAGAAAAAATTCTTGAAGATATGGACAAATTTTTAGAGAAGAGACGATAAAAATGAAATATACGGAAAGACCGGAATATAAGCTTTTTAAGGCATTAAGGAATGGGCAAATACGACAAGCTGAAACATTAATTAAAGACGGTGCAGACATTCACAGAATATCAGAATCGGAAAAATGGAGTTACTTGCATAAAATCCTGATGTCAACATCTACAAACCCAGAGGAAAGCCCCCCGATTGAGTCTGTCCAATATCTCATTGACCAAGGGCTGGATGTCAACGCAATTGATAGCTATGGCTATACGCCACTGATCTATGCTGTACGACAACAAAATATTGAAGGAATGCGGCTGTTACTGGAAAATGGTGCGGATGAGTTAATTGAACATCGAGCAAGTGATGATTCAACACCTTTGAATATGGTGTTTGATAGCAAACCCTATCAGTATGAAATTATGAAGCTATTGCTTGATTTCGGTGCTGATCCTGATACTAAAACAGAAAAGGGGAAATCAGTCCGAGAGCTTGTTAACTTACTCGATGACATGGATCCTAAGATTATTGAATTAGTCAGTCATTACTAAATAAAGCCCAATCATAAGTAAAGCTATTGTTTAAAACGGAACCCATTCAGAGCCGCATGATGTTGTGGCTCTTTTTGTATCAGCCCTTTTCCTGCAAAATCAGGGCGGGTTCTCCCCCGTTTTCACGGACGGTTTAGTAAAGACGTAACTGACGATCTTGTTTCGCTAGTCTATGTCGCATTCTCGGGTTATGGAACCGTTCAATGTAATCAAAAATATTTGCCCTAGCTTCGTCTCTCGTCCGGTATTGCCGATAATTAATACGTTCCCGTTTCATCACTCCGAAGAATCCTTCACAGGCCGCATTGTCTCCACCGTGACCTACGGCACTCATGCTGCTGAGCAGTTAATTGCGTTTGAGCAGACTCTGGTAATCAACACCGGTAAATTGTGTGCCGCGACCAGAATACCCCGCTAAACTGAGTTTTTAGTCGAGATCAGCAGACAGATATCAACTCAACGCCACCGATATGCGCCGTACGGTATATCGGCTTATTGATATCTGTCTCATTTTCGAACTAACCCGTGCTCTGAATGTCTGTAAAGGGAGATGTAGACCGCGAAAAGAAGCAGGAGCCTGAAAGTATGCGAGGGTTAAGCACGATGATTCTAATTGCTGTCGGGTGTTTGATTGGATATTTCACACCCCAGTCGTTTGGCAAGAAACACCACCGCACCAATATGCAGGTGGTCTCGGAGAAAATTGCACCGGGCGTGGTGCTGACGGGTTACCGGGAGCCCGAAGAAAGCGAAGAAAGCGAAGAAAAAGGCCCTCAAGGTTACCATTATCTTTATTATCTGCACGCTCCCGATGAAGCGCTGAGCGATCCCTTCCTGATTACCGATACCCCGGAATTTCACCTGCGTCAGTTAAGCTCTCACCATTTGAGTATCCGTTTAACCGGACATGTTTTTCACTACCAAAGTTTGTCGCAGGTCGAATGGCATAAGCATCTCACCACCATTGTGGTTGATCTGACGGCTCACAACCCAGCGCTTTCGTCATAGGATCGGTGTTGTCAATCGACAAACGTCTGAGCGAGCAATCGCGGGACGTGTAACCTGTTCTGTTCCTTTATGTTTATCTGCAAAAATCTGCTAATTTAAATAAGATAATGATTCTCGGAGGCAGCATGAGTCAAAGTGCGTTTATAGCAGCTTTATTATTTGATGGGCAGGGTGGTGCGGTTGCGCTGGATCTGGAGCAGGTCAATGCCTGGCAACCCGAACAGGGCACATTATGGGTACATATCGATTGTGCCAATGAACAGGGGTGTCACTGGTTGTCGCATCAAAGTGGTGTCGGGGAGTTGGTCGCAGATGCCTTACTGAGTCATGATACGCGTCCGCGAGTGAGTCACGTTAATGAACAATCATTGATCTTTTTACGTGGTGTGAACCTGAGTGAGGGCGCAAGCCCTGAAGATATGGTCTCGGTGAGGATTGTGATTGATGCGCAGCGGATTATCTCTACCCGGCGGCGGCGGTTATTGTCGGTCAGTGATTTAATTCAATCTCTTCATCAGGGGCAAGGGCCAGTCAACCCTTCTGATTTTCTGGTGAGATTGTGTCATTACCTGACGTTGCGGATTGAGGCGGTGTCTACCACGTTTGAAGACCGGATCGTGCAGATTGAAGAACTCGTGCTTGAGGCGTCGGATCCTGCCAGACCACGCAAAGAATTGATGGAAATCCGGCGTCAGACGATTCATCTGCGGCGCTATCTGGCACCTCAGCGTGAGGCGATGTTGAAAATGATGGCTGAGCGCAAGGCATGGTTACTGGCGGATGACCGGCTCTATTTACAGGAGAGTACCGATCGGTTGATTCGTTCCGTCGAAGAACTGGATGCAGTTCGTGAGCGCGCGGTGGTGACTCAGGAAGAGTTGGTCAGTCAGGTCAATGATCAGATGAACCAGCGGATGTATGTCATGTCGTTGATTGCCGCGCTGTTTTTGCCGCTTGGATTTTTGACCGGGCTGTTGGGTGTCAATATCGGCGGGATTCCGGGGACGGATAATCCCGGTGCCTTTCTCTGGTTTTCTGCCATGCTGATTGTGGTGATGTTCATTATTTTAGGACTCTTCAAGCTCAAGCGTTGGTTTTAGTGCTGACGTAATAAAACAGCTCAGCACGATATGCGCTGAGCTGTTTTGATAAGAGAGACGGTCTGAAATCGAAGACCGTCTGTCAGGGGGTGAGGAGCATCGGTTAATCCGGTAAGCTCATTATTACCATTGATGGATTATCGATAAATAAACCGATTGACCAGATTTTCCAGATATTCTTGCTGGCCGGATACTTTTTGTGGCGCGATGTCATTGTCTACAGCGAACTGAGCCAGCGATGCCAATGAATGCTCTCCGGATAGGATGTCACGGCCCAGTGATTGGCTCCAGTCGGCATAACGTTGTGCGATATGTTTACCGAGAAGATCATTTTCGATCATGTCTGCTGCCCGTTCGAGTGCCAATGCCATGATGTCCATGCCACCGATATGACCGTGGAACATATCTTCGGCATCAATGGATGGACGACGCAGTTTGGCATCAAAGTTCAGCCCGCCGGTTGTGAAGCCACCTGTTTTGAGAATCTCGTACATGATCAGCGTGTTTTCTTCAACACTGTTCGGGAATTGGTCGGTATCCCAGCCAAGCTGCGCATCACCGCGGTTGGTGTCAACAGAACCGAAAATACCCAGCGCTGTTGCTGTCGCGATTTCATGATGGAAACTGTGCCCGGCCAGTGTGGCATGGTTCGCTTCAATATTGACTTTCACTTCATCTTCAAGCCCGAACTGTTTTAAGAAGCCATAAACTGTTGCACAGTCGTAATCGTACTGATGTTTAGTGGGTTCTTGTGGTTTAGGTTCGATCAGGATGGTGCCTTTAAAGCCGATTTTGTGTTTGTGTTCGACAACCATTTGCATCAAGCGGCCAAGTTGTTTGCGTTCCTGACGCAAATCGGTATTCAGCAAGGTTTCATAGCCTTCGCGGCCGCCCCATAAAACATAGTTTTCACCGCCAAGCTTTTGGGTTGCACTCATCGCATGGAAAATCTGAGTGGCTGCAAAAGCAAATACTTTTGGATCCGGATTCGTGGCAGCGCCAGCCATATAACGTGGATGAGAGAACGCATTCGCAGTACCCCATAACAGTTTGACGCCGGTGTCCTGTTGTTTTTGTCCTAAAACATCAACCATTTCTGCGAAATTATTCGCATATTCTTTGATGGAATTGCCTTCAGGAGCGACATCGGCATCGTGGAAACAGTAGTAGGGCACACCGAGTTTGGTAAAGAATTCAAATGCAAGATCTGCTTTTAAGCGAGCCAGTTCCATTGCACTGCCGCCGTGATGCCATGGTCGGTCGAATGTTGCTGAACCAAATACATCAGCTCCCGGCCAGACGAAGTTGTGCCAGTAGCAGGCAGCGAAACGCAAATGGTCTTTCATTGATTTGCCAAGAATCATCCGGTCCGCATCATAATGATGGAATGCTAAGGGATTCGCTGATTCTGTCCCTTCAAATTGAATGGGTTCAATGTGTTTAAAAAATTCAGTCATGATGGTTTTCCTGTATGAGTGGTAAATGCAGAGCGAATAAACTCAATTTCTATTCATCATGAAGGGATTGTTGAGTCGACGGCAATTGTGATTTTTCTTATCGCTATTATTCATTTTTTTAAATTTGAACTGCGTTGTTTTTTTAAAATATGGGCTTATCTACATGATCACATAAATAAAAAATCATAATTCCTTTGAATTATTCCATAATATGCAAACCTGAATCGTTTGACTTTATATATAGCCAGACAACGCCAAGGTGAGGCGAAATCTGCATCTTGAGATTGTGAGATAGAAAGACTCCCTACAAATATAAAAGAGGTCATTCAGATGAAAACAGGTACAAATGTTATTCACCTAACGCTGGTTGTAGCGTTAGGTGGATTGTTATTTGGTTACGATACCGCAGTGATTTCCGGTGCGGTTGAAGCACTGCAAAATTATTTTCAACTTACCGCAACCGAGTTGGGGTTTGCTGCATCCTCTGCTTTAATCGGTTGTGTTCTTGGTGCCGCGTTGGCTGGTTATGCCAGTAACCGTTACGGACGGCGAGGCGCATTAATTATTGCCGCGTTACTCTTTCTGATTTCTGCGATTGGCTCCGCGATACCAGAGTACTATTGGACCTTTGTGACTTATCGGATCATTGGGGGCATCGGTGTGGGAATCGCGTCGATGGTTTCTCCGATGTATATCGCAGAAGTCGCGCCACCTGCACGTCGCGGAGGATTGGTGGCATGGAACCAGTTTGCCATTATTTTCGGTATGTTGGTGGTGTACTTTGTCAACTACGGCATTGCACTGCTGGGCAGCGATAATTGGCTCAATGACGTGGGCTGGCGATATATGTTTGCATCGGAAGTTATTCCTGCAATCCTGTTCTTCGGGCTGTTGTTTACCGTACCGGAAACGCCACGCTGGCTGGCACTGAAAGGGCGTGATCATGAAGCACATGGCCTGCTGAAAGCGATGAATCCACAGCAAGATATCGAGCCGCAATGGCAAGAAATTAAACAGTCGTTGATTAAGGTTAATCGGCCGGGGATTGTCGCTGCGGGATATCTGGGCGTGTTACTGATCGGTATTATGCTGAGTGTATTGCAACAGGTCACGGGGATTAATGTGTTTCTCTACTATGCGCCAGCAATTCTCAAAAGTTTCAGTGATTCCACCACGGATATTGCACTACTGCAAACGATTCTGGTCGGTGCCGTCAATTTAAGTTTTACCGTGTTGGCTATTTTCACCGTGGATAAATTCGGACGTCGGCCGCTGATGATGATTGGTGCCGGTTTGATGGCGGTCAGTATGTTAGCGATTGGTACCGCTGCCTATCTGAATGCAATTGGTAGTTATCTGTTAGTGTTTATGCTGATGTATATTGCTGCGTTTGCATTGTCACTGGGGCCGGTGACTTGGGTTCTGTTGTCTGAAATCTTCCCCAACAGCGTTCGTTCCAGAGCATTATCCATTGCTGTGTTTGCGCAATGGTTCGCTAATTTTGTGGTGTCTCAGTCCTTCCCGATGATGAATGAAAAAGAGAGTTTTATATTCCAGCAGTTTCATGGCGGTTTTCCATTCTGGTTGTATGGGATTATGGGGATATTTACCGTTTACTTTATTTATCGCTGGGTTCCGGAAACCAAAGGCAAGTCGTTGGAACAACTGGAAACTCTCTGGCAGCGTGATTCAGAGCAAACTGGTAATCGCATGAAAACGGCTAAATTATCTTGAGCGGTGAGGATCACTTGGTGCCATCTGATGAGGTTGATGGCTGATCTACATAAAAGAATGATTTGATGGTCATGATTATCGTTCTGTGCAGTTGCCCACCGGGATTCGGTGGGCCTGCCTATTCAACCACTGAGTTATTGTGGTTATAGCGCATCACGATGACGCCATCTGTCGTGATGCTGTTCGCGAAATTCTTTCGGTGTACATTGCTGATGTTTTTTAAACACGCTGTACATGTATTGCAGTGAAGGATAGCCACATAATTCAGCAATTTCGGCGACCGGTAATGATGTGGTTGCCAGCAGATGACGTGCTTGCCTCAGCTTAGAATTATGGATTTCCTGATGAATGGAATGCCCGCATTCTTCTTTAAAACGGATTTCCATGTTGGAGCGAGAAATACCGACATAGTCGAGAACCTGTTCGACTTTAATACCTTTGCAGGCGTGATGACGGATAAAATGCATCGCCTGAATCACATAGGGATCTTTCAGGGCTTGATAGTCGGTACTCTGCCGTGCGTGGACTTGTGTCGGAGGAACCAGCCGACGCGTTTGCCTGAGTGCCTCTAACTGCTCTGTCTCTTCGGGGGCGGTGGTCAGCAGGCGGTGCAGTAGTTTGGCAGCCTGATAGCCCATCTCTTTACATCCTTGTTCGACCGAAGATAACGACACGCGGCTCAGATAGCGGGTCAGCTCTTCATTATCAATGCCAATGACGGAAATTTTGTCCGGCACCATCAACTTCAAATGATCGCAAACCTGAAGCAGGTGGCGAGCCCGGGCATCGGTGACCGCAACAATGCCGACCGGTGTCGGTAGTTGCTGCAACCAGTCCGCGAGACGATTCATATCGTACTGCCATGTTTGCGGGCTTACCTCATTGCCCCGATATACCGAACCGGAGTATCCCTCTCGTCGTAAGAGTTGAATAAAGGCCTGTTCTCGTTCATGAGACCAGCGTCGCCATGATTCTTGCGGCATCCCGTAGAACGCGAAATTTTCAATCCCTTTGCTTTTGAGATGCTGAAATGCCAGTTCAATCAATGCCTGATTATCGGTGGCAACATAAGGGACATCCGGATAATCGGATGGATGTTCATAAGAGCCACCAATTGCGACAACCGGGAGCGTGGTGTCTTCGAGCAGTTCCCGAATGTGAGGGTTGTCGAAATCAGCAATTACCCCGTCGCCTTTCCAAGTATGGAAATTCTCCAGATGCGTCGTGAATTCTTCTTCAAGATAAATATCCCAGTTACATTGCGACGCCTGTAAATATTCGCCGATACCTTCGATTACCTCCCGGTCATACACTTTATTGGCATTAAATAATAGTGTAATCCGATAACGGTGATCGATGAACTGACGATATAAGTTGTGAGGGTAAGGTTTCAGAGCTGTCATGGATGGGGTTTTATTCATAAATAATATTAATTATATTTTGTCCATAATTTTTAAGTCTAACAGGCAAGTACTGTGTTAAATGTGATCCTTCACTCAGTCGTTAAATCCATGAAGCTATCTATGAAAAATCGTAATTGTTTCGTGAACTGAGAGACTTATGATAATGATTCGATAAATAAAATCATCACGAAGCGTAAATATATCCGGATGGCCCCATGACACTGTGTATTTCCTGAGGTTATCCGAGTCTATAGAGTGAAAATGAAAGGGTAGCTTATGTATGTTGGAATCGATTTAGGGACATCCGGCGTTAAGGTCATTGTACTTGCGGAAAATGGTGATGTGGTGGCGAGCGAGGTGGCACCACTTGAGATATCACGTCCATTTCCGCTGTGGTCAGAACAAGATCCGCAGCATTGGTGGCAAGCCATGTGTCAAGCCATTCAGGCGCTGGGAAAACAGACAGATCTTCGCGCGGTGAAAGCCATCGGGTTGTCGGGACAGATGCATGGTGCGGTGCTGCTCGATCAGCAAGGGCAGGTGCTGCGCCCTGCGATTTTGTGGAATGACGGTCGCTGTCAGGCACAATGCGCCGAACTGGAGCGGCGTGTCCCCGACAGTCGTCAGATTACAGGGAATATGATGATGCCGGGCTTTACCGCCCCGAAACTTCTGTGGGTCGCAGAACATGAGCCGGCGGTTTTTGCTCAGACAGACAAAGTTCTGTTGCCGAAAGATTACTTGCGTTATCGGATGACGGGGGTGTATGCCTCGGATATGTCCGACGCCGCCGGGACCATGTGGTTAGACGTCGCCCAGCGAGATTGGAGTGATGAGCTGCTTGATGCAACCGGGCTGGCGCGCCGCCATATGCCGGATCTGTATGAAGGGAATGCGATCACCGGCACGTTGAGTCGCGAACTTGCCAATGCATGGGGCATGCCTGAAGTACCCGTGATTGCCGGTGGCGGTGATAATGCCGCTGGCGCTGTCGGAGTCGGGATTATCGAACCGGGGCAGGCGATGCTCTCTTTGGGAACCTCCGGTGTGTATTTCGCGGTTAGTGATGGTTTCCTTGCGAATCCGGATTCCGCATTACACAGTTTCTGTCATGCATTACCGGGAACTTGGCACTCCATGTCGGTTATTTTGAGTGCTGCATCTTGTTTGTCTTGGGTATGTGAATTGACCGGATTTACCGATGTAAGCGAGATGTTGAGCGAGACGGAAAGTCATGCTAATCCCGATTCCGGGGTGGTGTTCCTTCCTTATTTGTCGGGCGAACGGACACCGCATAATGACCCGTATGCAAAAGGTGTGTTCTTCGGCATGACCCATTCGACATCGAAGTACGAGTTGATTCAGGCGGTATTGGAAGGGGTGGGTTTTGCATTTGCCGATGGGTTTGATGCATTACATCAGACGGGTTTATTACCGGAAGAGGTGGTCCTGATTGGCGGTGGGGCTCGCAGCCAGTATTGGCGTCAGATGTTGGCGGATATTGTCCGGTTGCCGCTGGCATATCGTCAGGGCGGTGATGTTGGCCCGGCGCTCGGTGCAGCACGACTGGCGATGTTAGCCGTCAGGCCTGAAATGACGGCTCGGGATATTTGCGCGTCACCGCTATTGATCGAAAGACATACGCCGGATGAAGAACAAACGGTACATTACCAACGCAAGAGAGCGGTTTATCAACAATTATATCGTCAATTAAAGCCGCTTTTTGTGTAAGCAAGATAGATTTGCCTCGGCGGTGTCTCGGTTATTTTTCAATGATCGAGTGTATAAACTGAATGGTGCCATAAACTGAATGTCATAACCGAGCGTCATAAAATAAATAAGGAGCCATAAGGCTCCTTATTTTGATCTCGCTGAAACTTGTGCCGTTCAACTCAATTGTCTCTTAACACTTCATTGTATTCTCAATATATTAAGCAGTATTTTCAATATATTAAGCAGTTTGAGTCACACTGTCAGCGTCTTGAGGTTTTCGGTTCATATGAGAGGTTTGTTCTGCACCGTGCATCCACATAACCAATTGATTAGAAAACAGGAGCAGGACGAGGCCGGAGATTGTCGCAGTGACGGCAATGCCACCAAAAATCGCTAAGGCGCCGAAATCGCCAACATGGGCACCGATCAGCCCGGCAATGTAGTTGGCTATCGCATTAAATCCGAACCAGACACCCATCATCAGTGAAGCAAGACGAAGCGGTGCCAGTTTGGTGGTCATCGATAAACCGATTGGTGACAGGCACAGTTCCCCGATGGTATGAAAGAAGAATGCACCAACCAGCCAGAACATGGAAGTTTTCACACTCAGATCGCCACCTTGCTCTAACACCGCACCAATCATGCACAAGAAACCGATCGCCAGAAAGAATAGTCCAAATGCAAATTTGACGGGTGAGTTGGGTTCTCGGCTGCCAAGTTTAACCCATAGTGCAGCAATCAGCGGTGCACAGACAATGATGAAAAATGGATTCAGAGACTGGAACCAAGCCGCCGGTACTTCAAAGCTGCCGATCATTCGATCAGTATACTGTTGGGTGTAGAGGTTCATCAAACCACCGGCTTGTTCAAATCCGGCCCAGAAGACAATCACAAATAATCCCATGATGATAATGACCTTCATGCGGTCAATTTCTTCTTTGGTTAACGGTTCTTTCTTCGTTGATTTTTTCTGTTGTAAATCGCGCGCGGCAGCCGGTTTGAGGCCGATATCTCCCAGCCAGCGTTGAGCAAACAGGATTTGGATCACGAAGCTGATGAGCATACCGATACCTGCTGCAACGAAGCCTGCTTTCCAGCCAAAGCTATTGGTCGCAATACCGGAAATAATCCCTGCGAGTAGCGCACCGATATTAATGCCCATATAAAAGATGGTGAACGCACCGTCGCGACGATGGTCGCCTTCTGTGTATAGATCGCCAACCATGGTTGAAATGTTGGGTTTAAACAGACCATTCCCGATGATCAACAGTGCCAGACCAAGATAGAAACTGTGCGCGGCATCAAGACCGAGTAATTGATGCGGCAGTGCCAGCGTAAACTGACCGATTGCCATCAGGGCACCACCCGCGAGAATCGAGCGACGTTGACCGAAATAGTTATCAGCCAGCCAGCCACCGATTAAGGGCGTAATATAGACCAGCCCGGTATAGATACCATAGAGATCCAATGCCTCTTTGGCTGACCAGCCCATGCCACCGTTTAGTGTTGTGTCTGTGAGGTATAAAACCAGGATTGCTCGCATTGCGTAGTAGGAGAATCGTTCCCACAGTTCAGTGCCAAACAAAAGGAACAAGCCACGAGGATGGCCTAAGAATTGATGATTGTTGTGATTCATATTTGCTTTGTTTAGATTATTTATTAGCTTTTTATTTTACTTTAATGTTACATATTGGGTAAATGATTTGGTTTTTAACATTTATGCAATATATTATAAAGTTGTTTTTTTAACGTTTTGAAATTAAAGAGTTTTATGATTTTGGCTGCCAAGGAAGAAAATCGGGGTGAACTAAGTTTTCATTTATGAAACAATTGTTTGCATGGTTGATACAAAAAAATCAGTAAATATTAAAGATTTGTGACGGTGATTGATATAAAGATAAAAAAAGCCAGCACGGAATGCTGGCAAGGTCCCACAAAATGAGGATATCAGAGCGTATTGGTTAATCTGTACAGATGCCGGTTAAAGTCCAGGCGTTATCACTACCGGGAATGGACGTTGTATACCAGTTGGCCTGATAGAGCTTATTCTGATACACCATGTAGTCACCGTCCTCGCTATGGTCGTAATTTCCGTGTTCCCATGACTTACGTGTCCAGTTCGGATAGACATTGATACCAGCACAATCTTGTGGCGTGCGATTATCGAGTTTATATGGCCAGTTCTCGATAATCGATTTTACTTTCTTACCGGAGGGGGTCAGCGTCATGGTATCCGGATAGTAGGTCGATGCGCCTTCGTCCTTGTCGTTCAACGCCCAGTTCGCATTGCTGAGGTCATGCGCTTTCATGAAATTCACCCAGACGTCAGTCTCTGCTTGATTGACATCGCCATCCCCATTGGCATTGATTGTTCCCCATTCGGTTACGAATAGCGCAATACCATTATTCATCGCTGTGATCGCTTTATCTCTGAGAAATTGTCCGTGTGTTCCGGCATAAAAGTGCAGTGTATAGGCGATGTTTGTGCCGTTGATCGGGTTCCAGGATGCGGTATCGACGTCTTGTGACCAGCTTGGCGTGCCGACAACGATTAAATTATCCGGATCAAATTCACGGATTGCTGCAATCACGGTTTCTGCATAGGGTTTGATGACGTTATCCCAAGAGATTTGCAGGGGCTCATTGTAGATCTCATAAATGACATTGGGGCTGTCACCATATTTCTGCGCCATTTCCCGGAAGAAGCTGACCGCTTCGGCAACATTGTCTTCAGCATGATGAGAATGCCAGTCGATGATGACATACATATCGTTAGCGATGGCAGCATCTACGACCGTCACCACTTTAGCTTTATTACCTGCGGGATCATCAAGATAGCCACCTTCCTCCTGAATGCCCATTGAGGCTCTGACGATACTGGCATTCCAGTCTTCCCGGAGCATCTTAACAATGTCTGCACGGTAGAATTTTTCACCGCCCCACTCATTATTACTCCAGAACAAGCTATTTCCTGAGAAGCTTTTGATGGTATCGCCGGCATAGATTTTATTGCCGGAAACGGATAAAGGTTCAACAGCATATGCTTGCTGTGTTAATCCAATCAATAGGCATCCCAGACAGGAAAGCAATAATTTTTTGGCCGAGGAACGACTTTTCCTCGTGGATAGACGTTGTATTGGTAAATATGACATCAGTTCACCTCTAATTAAACATGACGTACCATTCATTACGAGTTGAATGACTCATGATAATTGTATTGTTAGCAGAAATTATGTTTGACAAAGATTGCCGCTTAATAAATTAGCAACTACTTTCAATATAGGCGGTAATAACAAGGTGGGGATACAAACTATAATAGTTGTGACAGTACACTAGATAGTCGATTGTTATATTTTTATTTATATTATTAATGAGCCTGTTTTAAATTTATTGAAACGATATCTGTGATCTGGATTTGAATCGTCAGCATGAACAAGGAATGATAAATCATAAAATAAAATATTCTGTGCTGTATAAATATGACATTCCGTCCTATAACACCGGACGGAATGACGACATGGTTCAACCATACATCTATTCTATACAGAATAAAAAATGATGGTATGCGCTCTTTGTTTTGTCGGTAAAATTACAACCCATACTTGGATGGTTGGCGATTATCATTCTGAATCATGGTTTTTAAATCAGATAAATATTGCAGATCATCGTCATTATTTTCCCAGTAGAAATGACCGAATGCTTCAACGGCTTCGCGCATTAAAATCGCTTTGACTTTGCTGACACCGGATTCGCGCAGTAGCTCATAGAACAGTTGGTCTGCATCTGAGCGGCTTAACAAATGTGTGTAATAAAGCCAATCGTGAATAACCGCTGCTTTCATAAAACGCGGGTTAAACGGCGTACCGATAATGCTGTAGGCAGCACTCGGGATACTCGCACCATCATACTGAAAGAACTTCGGTACCCAGATTGCTGTTCCTTGGTTCACGATGCCAAAGTCTTCAGCGACCTCGTAGGCTTCATCGAGTTTGCTGTTGTGAGTTTCAGTCACCGGAAATATATATAAATTGCTCATAGTTGAGTCTCCATATTGAAGCGTGTGATTTGGTTGTTGTGTTCGTCCGGACGGCTGAGGCACATAATCCGCAGCAGGGATAGACTATGTGCTTCGACGACGATTGAATAGGGGGGCTTGCGAACAGTTTTGCGAATAAATATAAGATTTACAGCGAGTTATATACGGGATTGGCGGTGAACGTCGGAGAAAATGCGGGGAAGTTGCCAAGAGTAATACAGTCTGTGCATTTTATGTTTTTTGTTGCATACTAGTCGTCGCGTGGTAAGAATCGTCGCGTGGTAACAATCGTCGCGTGGTAACAATTGTCGCGTGGTAACAATCGGATGAAAAACCAGAACGGAGAACATCATGAGAGCGATTGGCGAAAATATTTGGATATTTGATGGTAAAGCGGTCCCGTTTTTGACCTTGCCTTACTCAACCCGGATGACGATCGTTCGGCTTGCTGATCAATCGTTATGGGTCCACAGCCCGATTGAATTAAATCCTGATCTGAAAGCTTCCGTCGATGCTTTAGGGACAGTCAAGTATTTGATAGCCCCCAACCAACTTCATCATCTGTTTATTTCCCAATGGCAAGATGCCTATCCAGAGGCGTTCACCTATGGAACGGAAGGGGTGCGTCACAAACGTCAGGATTTAACATTCAATACGATTTTGTCTGTACAGGTGGATTATCCTTGGACGGATGAACTGGATAACGTGTTATTTACCGGTTCTCGGGTTATGGAGGAATGTGTCTTTTTTCACCGTTCGAGTGAGACTTTAATTGTGACTGATTTGATTGAGAATTTCTCACCGAAGGCTTTCAATGTCTTTCAGCGCTTTTTGGCTCAGCTGACTGGGGTTCTGGCACCGACAGGGAAAATGCCACTAGATTGGCGGTTAACTTTTATGACCGGAAAAGCGACGGCCCGGGCGCATCTGAAAAAGATCCTGAGTTGGCATCCTCAGACCATTGTTATGGCTCACGGTCTCATTGTGACTGAAGATGCTGAAACATTCTTACGCCGTTCGTTTCGTTGGCTGTTGTAAATCATGCGGCATCATCGAGTATGAACTGGCCGATGAATGACAGACGTTTTTCCTGTGTCATTCATTTTCATTGAATGATCACATCGCTTAAATAATCCTCAATAGATGATGGAACGAATATTGAGGTTTCTGACTCCTTCAACTAACTTAAAATTATCGCTTTGATGTTGGACAATGATATTGATGTCATCTCAATCAAAAGAAATGGAATATAAAATTATTGGCGTCTCTTCCGGGTTGCATTGGTATCATTGGCTTGTGATCTCTCTGTCTCTATTATTAACGTTTGGTGCTTATTACGTGACCGAACGTCAAACCAATCTTAAAATCGCTAATCAATTTGGGTTTCAGTCACAGCAAATTGTCGAGCTGGTACAAGAGCGAATGATACGCTACGAAGAAGCATTATGGGCGGGCGTTTCTGCATTGAAAATGTTCCCGCATGATGCTGCGCGGGCAGATTGGCGAACGTTTTCAACCAGCTTACAGATTGATCAGCGTTTCCCGGGAATTAACGGGATTGGCGTCATTCATTATGTTCCCCCGGAAAAGCTCTCGAACTACCTGTCATGGCAAAGATCATCACTGGATGATTACGCGATTCATCCTGAACACGTTGAGCCGGAATACTGGCCGATCACTTATATTGAACCGCAAGCGGAAAACCGCAGAGCGGTTGGTTTAGACATGGCGCACGAAATCAATCGATATACCGCAGCGAAAAAAGCACGCAATACACATCTGGCGAACATTACCGGCCCGATTACTTTAGTTCAGGATGACCAGAGAACACCGGGATTTTTATTTTATGCGCCGTGGTATTCATCGGGTCAGCCTTCTGACCAATATGGTGAAACGAATGGTGATTTTAAAGGGCTGGTGTATGCGCCTTTCATTATGTTCAAATTGATGGATGGCACGTTAAAAAATGTCAACCGCCTCGTCAATTTCAGCATCTATGACGGTGACACGTTACTGTACACCGAACTGGATTCAAATTCTGAAAATCTCGATCCTGACCCATTGTTCCAACGAGAGATTACTCTGGAACTCTATGGGCGGGTATGGCGTTTTAGTCTGCAATCGACAGAGCTATTCCGAGCGCAACAAAGCTATGCTCAGCCTTTCATCATTTTGTTTGGTGGCTTGGTGATTGATGTGCTGCTCTTTGTTGTCTTCTTTATTCTCGCCCGATCAAATCGCAATGCGATTGAGTATGCCCACAAAGCCACCGCCAATTTGAAATTGCGGACAGAAGAACTGGAACAGACCAGTTACAGCCTCCAGCAAAAAAATCGAGATCTGGAAGAGGCAAACAGCGAACTGGATCAGTTTGCCTTTGTGGCCTCACATGATTTAAAAGCGCCGCTCAGAGGGATCAATCAGTTGGCGCAATGGATTGAAGAAGACAGTGAAGGGGCGCTGACAGAAACGACTTATTCGCACCTCAATTTAATGAAGAGTCGGATCTCTCGCCTTGAGCGTTTATTAAATGATTTACTTATCTATTCTCGTGTTGGCAGAAATGACGAATTGACCAGTTCTGTGAATGTCGTGTCTATGATTGATGATATCTTTCATTTGCTCAATCACGACAGTCGTTTCTCGTTAACCGTCGAGGGACCAGATGAAGAGGTGATAACGATGGTCACGCCGTTGGAACAAATTATCAGAAATCTGATCGGCAACGCAATGAAGCATCATGACCAAGAGACGGGAAATATTGCCATCACAGTGTCTCAGTCTCCTCAATCTCTTCACTTTGAAGTGAGCGATGATGGGCCGGGGATCCCGGCTGAACATCAGGAGAAAGTCTTTGAATTGTTCCATACCCTAAGACCGCGAGATCAGGTTGAAGGCAGTGGCTTGGGGTTATCGATCATTAAAAAAATATTAGACCGGTACCACTGCGCATATCAGATTCAGTCCGATGGGCAACGTGGGCTCACTTTTTCATTTGCTTGGCCGATTGGTATGCAGCCACAGAATACAAAAGACGATGCAAAAGACCAATCATAAACCCGTCTCAAGGTGTGAAGAGGAAGTTGCACAGGCTTAGCAAAATATAGGTTATCAAAACACGGGTTTATCAAAACACAGGTTTATCAAAACACAGGTTTATCAAAACAATGTGGCCGAGTATATCGTGGCCGGATATATCGTCCAGTCATCGATCAATCAAGATTTCGAACATGTATCAGGATGTCTCGAACACGACTGGCGATTGACTGAAATCTCGCATGAAAGGCAGGCGCTCTATGGATATTTTGATTATTGATGATGATGCGGTTGACCGGATGTCAGCCATCAGAACTTTGCGTAAATCAGAACTGGTTTTAGATAGAATTGATCAGTCTGATACTGCTGCCGAGGGCATTCGTCTGGCTTCTGAGCACAACTATGACGTGATTTTACTCGATTACCAGATTCCGCCTTCAAACGGTATTGAAATATTGCGTGAGATTCGGGGCGGCAATGATTATTCCACCGCGATAGTGATGCTAAGCCATAGTAATGATGAAAGACTGGCGTTGGCGTGTGTCGAAGCCGGTGCGCAAGATTTTATTATGAAAAGTGAAGTCACATCGTCACGTTTGAAACGTGCAATTTTGATTTCACAAGAACGGCATTCGCTTGAGCAAGAAGTTCGTTCAAGCCATGATCAACTGCGGTATATCGCGGAGCGTGATAGCTTGACTGGGTTACGCAATCGATATTTTTTTGATGAGACACTTCGTGATGCCGTGACCAGAAACTCACGCACTGGTGAGCAACTGGTTTTATTATTATTAGATTTAGATAACTTCAAAAAAGTCAACGATGTGCTGGGGCATCAGGCCGGAGACCGCCTGCTTCAAGAGATTGCCCGGCGCCTGGAGCAACCGATCCGAGAAAGTGACAAGTTGTGCCGTTTAGGCGGTGATGAATTTGCGATTCTTGTTTATGATCTGCCGCAACTTGAGCATGTCCGGTTACTGGTTACTCGTATTTTTAAATCGTTAGAGAAACCGCTGATCATTCATGGACAAACCGTAGAAGTCACTGTAAGTATTGGGGTTGCGACTTATCCATTATGTGCGACAGATGCGACAGGATTAATGAAGTGTGCTGATGTTGCGATGTATCGCGCCAAAGAGCTTGGACGCAATCGCGTTCAATATTATTCCGTTGATTTCCATGAAAAAATGGTCTCGCGGATGCAACTGGAATTTGACTTAAAGCAAGCGATTAAAGGCGATCAATTGACTCTGTTTTTCCAGCCACAATTGGATACACATTCAGAGCAGTTGGTGGGTGTCGAAGCCCTGATTCGTTGGCAACATCACACATTAGGCATGATACAACCTGATGAATTTATTCCGATTGCCGAGGAGTCGGACCTGATTATTGATATTGGTCGCTGGGTGATTGAAGCGGCTTGCCGCCAGTTTAGTCAATGGGTCGAGACCGCCCAAGGAACGCATATCTGCTTTTCCATCGCGGTCAATCTTTCTGCACGTCAATTAAAGGATCATGCGTTGTCGGAGTTCCTGCAACGCTGTCTGGCACAACACAATATTCCCGCAGATCTCGTTGAATTGGAGTTAACGGAAAGTCATTTAGAAAATAGCCTCAGTGCGGTTGAAATGCTAAATAGTCTGTCCGCAACGGGAGTGCGGCTCTCTTTGGACGATTTTGGCACCGGCTATTCATCTTTATCGCACCTGAGTCAGTTTCCGTTCAGTATCTTGAAGATCGATAAATCCTTTGTGCAAAGCGGCGATGATAAGCAGCAACGAACCTTACTCAAAGCTATCTGCGCATTTGCCCATTCATTGGGCTACGAAACGGTGGCTGAAGGGATTGAAACCGAAGAACAGAAACAACTTTGCCAGTCACTGAATGTCAATCGACTCCAAGGTTATTTATTTTCACAGCCTATCTCGGCAGAGTCATTTGAAAACAACTGGCTTCAGAGCGTGGTGTAAACTGTCTGCACTAGGGATTGATGCCGGTATTGCGCTATATTGATATTGATACCACTGCATTATATTAGTACCACTGCGTTATATTAGTATCACTGTACTCTCTTTGATCATTGCACTATATCTGCATCGCAGTGACCGTGCCTTGATGAATGGCTCGTTTGGCATCGAGTTCAGCAGCGAGATCAGCCCCCCCGATCAAATGGTAGGGTTTATTCAGGCCCTCGGTCAGTGTCCGCAGCGGTTCTTGTCCGGCACAAATGATCACATGATCCACGCAGAGACATTGCTCTTCGTGGTTGACGTGTAGCCACAGGCCATCATCATCAATCCGCACATACTCACAGCCTGATATCATTTGAACGCCTCTGTTTTGTAAACTGGCGCGATGAATCCAGCCGGTTGTTTTGCCTAATGCTGCACCTACTTTGGCTGTTTTACGTTGGAGAAGATAAATCTGGCGTGGCGATTTCGGGTGGGAGGGTTGCATGCCTTCGATGCCACCGCGGGCCTTGAGATCCATATCAATCCCCCATTGCTGCATAAAGGTCTGGGGTGTGGTCAATGCGGCTTGACCCGGTGCATGAGACAGATATTCCGCTACATCAAACCCAATACCTCCGGCACCGATGATCGCGACTCGTTGACCGACAGCGTGTTGTTCCCGTAAGACATCGAGATAACTGAGCACTTTTGTGTGATTGATCCCCTCTATTGCGGGTGTCCGGGGAAAGACGCCGGTTGCAATGATAACTTCATCTACATCCGACTGATTGAGTTGCTCAACATCAACGTGTGTGTTGAGCCGAATATCGACCGGCAATAACGCGAGTTGACGAGCAAAATAGCGTAGCGTCTCGTGAAACTCGGATTTGCCCGGAATTTGTTTAGCAATATTAAATTGACCACCAATGTCAGATGCGGCGTCAAATAAGGTGACTCGATGACCGCACCGGGCCGCTGTGACAGCCGCGGCTAGTCCGGCCGGGCCGGCACCAACCACCGCGATTTGCTTCGGTTGAGCGGTGGGGCTGATCACGAATTCGGTTTCATGACAAGCCAATGGATTCACCAGACAACTAGCGATCTTGCCGGCAAAGACATGGTCGAGACACGCCTGATTACAGCCGATACAGGTATTGATTTCATCACTGCGGCCATGCTGGGCTTTGTAGACGAATTCGGGGTCGGCCAAAAAAGGGCGAGCCATGGAAACCATATCGGCATCACCACGGGCTAAGACACTTTCAGCCATTTCCGGGGTGTTAATACGGTTGGTGGTAATCACCGGAATCTTAAAGGCTTGACGAAAATGTTTTGTCACCCACGTAAAAGCGGCCCGTGGGACACACGTTGCAATCGTGGGGATTCTGGCCTCATGCCAGCCAATGCCGGTATTGATCAGGGTTGCGCCGGCGGCTTCAATGGCTTGACCGAGCTCGGTAACTTCTGCAGCACTGGAGCCACCCTCAACCAGATCCAGCATCGAAAGACGGTAGATGAGAATGAAATGTTGACCCACTGCGGCTCTGACGCGTCGCACGACTTCTAACGGAAAGCGAATGCGATGGTGATAGTTTCCTCCCCAGTGATCATCGCGTTGGTTGGTACGCGTCGCAATGAACTGATTGATCAGATAACCTTCAGAGCCCATGATTTCGACACCATCATAACCAGCCTGTTGTGCGTTGAGTGCCGTTTGCACAAAGTCATCAAGTTGTTTTTCGATACCTGATTCATCGAGGGCATTTGGTTTGAAGCGGTTAATCGGTGCCTGAATTGCCGATGGTGCCACCAGCGCGGGGTTATAAGCATATCGTCCGGTATGCAGAATTTGCAGGCAGATTTTGCCACCTTCGGTATGAACGGCTTGGGTGATCACCCGATGGGCCTGAATTTGTGCAGCGGTGATGAGCCCCGGACTATTCGGATGTGTTGCGCCTTCGGGGTTCGGGCCGATGCCACCGGTCACAATCAAACCGACGCCGCCTCTGGCACGTTCGGCATAATAAGCGGCAAGGCGTTTTTCACCGTGAGGGATGTCTTCCAATCCGGTATGCATCGACCCCATCAACACTCGGTTTTTCAGGGTCGTAAACCCTAAATCCAGTGGTTGGAACAGATGTGGATAGTGCGGATGAGCAGATGCCGTCATAAATCATGTCCCTCGATTGTTATCTTGACAGTGTCAATATTGTCGATGATTTTGACACTGTCAAGATTCATGCTAATTTACAGAGTATGAAATCAAGAAAATTGAACTACCATCATGGTGATCTGCGGCGAAGCTTATTACAGTCAGCCGATCTTATGCTGAGAGACACAGGGATTGAAGGGCTGTCATTACGCAAGCTGGCGGACCACGTCGGTGTGTCACGGACCGCGTTATATCACCATTTTCAGGATAAAAATGAATTACTCTGCGCGTTGGCTGAGCAGGGGTTTCATCATTGGTATCAGCGTACCCGTCAATTAGTCGAAAGCGCAACGCATGATCATCACGAGACGTTTCGCCAGTTCTTTTATCACTATATTCAGGATGCGACCACAACGCCGGAAACATATGAACTGATGTTTGGCCGGGCTATCTGGAAGCAAGCACAGGCCACTCCCGCATTAAAAGAAATTGCCTACCTCTGTTTTCAGTATCAGGTCGACATCACCGCTCGCTGGCAGCAATTGGGGCTTTTTCCTCAGGAAGAAACAACCGTACGGCTCGCACAGGTTATTTGGAGCACCATGCACGGTTTAGCGCGATTGGTCATCGATGGCGTGTATGCCGATAGTCAACATATTGAAGATATGTGTGATTGTGCGATTCGAATGTTGGTCATACCAAAAGCGGGTGAATGCGAATAGAGAGAAAAGCGGAGAGAAAAACATGTTGGGTGTTGCCTTGGACTGATGGCGCGACCCAAACATGTGGGGGAATTTCTTTAAGAGCTACTTAGTCGATGGTAATCAACTGAGTCAAATGAGCTACGAGCTGAATCGAACTTCTCCAGACTCATTGAGACAAAGGTGGGCTTGGCGATTTTTGAGTAATTGAACAGCAAGTATTGGACTGACAGCGAACAATTCACCTTTAGCATGAGCAATCGGTGCTTCCCAAGCGTGGTCTCTATGTTTGCCACTTTGATCAAACTGAACTAAAACTTTCATATTTACTTCTCCTCAACAAAGGTTTTTATTGAATTTTTTTAGTAACCTGTGTGTAAACGTAGCGTAACTAAAGTGTTACTTCACTAGTTAAAAGTGAAAGATTAATTTGATGAAATAGTTATTAATATCATTAGTGAATGTAATCTCATTCTTATATCGAAAAATTCTACGACTGATGTTGAGTATGACCTGCCGCAACAGGACAGCCCACTTGACTCAGCGGAGACACACGATTGATCTTTTTCAGGTTGAGACATCCGGGTCATTTCCCTCCCCTCCCTTATATCAAGACATCAAGACATCAAGACATCAAGACATCAAGTTTTTGACATCGCACAGTGAGCATTATCTTTAATCCGTGATCTTGGTGAGTGGTGCCATTTCTCTATGTAATATACTGATCTATATCGCGTACTTATCGACTTTCAATACGAATGGAGTGTATGTGGTGAATCGTTTCGACCACTAAGAATGATGACATACTGCGGAATACGACCGAGATTACGGAGAGACATTGATGAGAATTGTGATTGCCCCTGATTCATTTAAAGAGAGCCTGAGCGCCGTTGAGGTTGCTGAAATCATTGCACAGAGCTGGCAGCAAGTTTTTCCTGAGGCAGAGTGTATCAAAAAGCCGGTCACCGATGGCGGTGAGGGCTTTGTCGATGCGCTGGTTACGGCATCTCAAGGGCAAAAAGTGACGACGCGCGTTCACAACCCGATTGGCGTTGCCATTGATGCGAAGTGGGGGATGAGTCATGATCGACATACCGCGTTTATCGAAATGGCGGCAGCCAGCGGATTAGCATTACTGACGACAGATGAACGTAATCCGTTACTGACGACGAGTTTTGGTACCGGACAATTGATCAGTGCTGCACTCGATGAGGGGATTCGTCATCTGGTGCTGGGAATCGGCGGGAGTGCCACCAATGACGGTGGTGTCGGGATGATGCAGGCGTTGGGGGTGTCGTTTGTCGATGCACAAGGGCATGAGTTGCCGCCCGGTGGCGCGACGTTGTCTCGGCTCGATTCAATCGACCTTTCCGGCTTAGACCCACGCTTGCAGTCATGCCGGATTGAGGTCGCTTGTGATGTGACGAATCCATTAACCGGAGAATCGGGCGCCGCAGCGGTTTATGGACCGCAGAAGGGTGCGACCCCGGCGATGGTTCGGGCGCTGGAGCGGGGCTTGGTTCATTATGCTGATGTGATTGAAAGGCAGTTCGGTCAAGCCGTTGATAAACGGCCCGGAGCGGGGGCCGCGGGTGGGGTTGGCGCTGCACTGATGGCGTTTCTCAATGCCCGGTTGTCTCCGGGGATTGAACTCGTGATCGAAGCGCTTGATCTAGCACCGGAAATTGTCCGCTGTGATTTGGTCATTACCGGTGAAGGATGCCTTGATGCACAAAGCCTCAATGGTAAAGTGCCGGTTGGGATTGCCCAGCTTGCAAAACGTCATGGTAAACCTGTTATCGCGCTTGCCGGAAGCGTGAAAGCGACGGACCAGCAATTGCATGCGGTGGGGATTGATGCCGCTTTTGGTACGGTACAAGCGGTCATGACACTAGAGGCTGCACTCGCTCAGGCTGCCAGTCATCTTGCACAGACTACGGTTCAGATCGCCCGTCTGGTCCATATTAGTGGAAAGCAGATCACTGGTGAGTCGACATAAAGCGTAAAAACTTGTGGTTTTCAGGACAAAAAATCGACTAAAATCTTGAAAGTTAACTATAAACCGCCACACTTTGATAAGTAATAAATAGATAAGTAGTAAATAGATCAGTAATAAAGAGAACAGTCATCAACCGATATGATTCAGTTGATGAATTTCAGTGGCAGCATAAAATTTGGCGGCACAATAAGCGTGGGGGAACCGGATGAAACGACCATGGAAGTCATGGATGATATTAATGCTGTTTAGCGGACTGGTGGGATGTAGTCATTCGGGGTCTGTTGGTGTGGCGGTATCAACAACACAGCAGGATGCAAGCCAGGCGGATCGTGACAAAGCACTGCAACCGATCGATCAAGCCTATGGGTATGAATTCGCACCCCAGCAGAGTGATGTGGCAACGCAAGAGACATTGAGTGTGCCAGCGGATGTCACTGATGAGCCCGAGGAGATATCTGCTGAGCCAGTGCAGTCGGAACGCCTTGATGAACAGGCGATGACGGATATTCAGACGACCACACATGTAACAACTGTCTCTCCGGCTCAGCAGTCAGACGTCGCTCAGAAAGATTGGGTGTATCTGCCGGGGATCAATGAGAAATTTCCGGTTCAGCTTGATCGGGATGCTGAGATATCCCGGTTATCGACGACCGATGTCAACTATTTTCAGCGCAGTGGTCAGGATTGGGTTCAGTTCAGTATTCAATCTGGTCAGCGCAAAAGCGCTGCCGTCAGTTTACCGGTAATGCGCTGGATGAAGACAGCATCGGGCAACACTGATGCTGCCGGGGAACGACATGCCGTGGTAGTGACTTGGGTTGAATTTGGCCAAGAGATCAAAGAGCGAACTGAATTTATGCTGACCGATGCTTCACAGCGGACGCGTTCTCCCGTACTGCTCGGACAAAGCTTTTTTCGAGATATGGCATCTCATGAAACGGCACAAATTATTGATATTTTCAACTAAAGACAAGTAATAAAATTAAAATGATGGTTTAATAACAATGAATTAATATAATGGATTACTCAATGGCCTCAAGGTATTTTATACCCTGAGGCCATTTTTTATTCATATCATATTGATAGAAGGCCAAATTTGTTCTCCATTGATTGCAAACGTTAATTCAACGACGCGATCACAGATTGATACTTCGTTTTAAAAATATATGGACGCAAATAACAAAAAATTAAGATGGCATATCTCATATTTTTAATTTGGTGATATTCTATATGCGACCTGATTTATATTTCTGGTCTATATTTGAGCTGTTTGTCATGGGCTTTTTCATTATCGAAAAATTCGCTTGATAAACAGTGATATCAGCGTCTTAACGCAAAGGAGAAAACATGAAGGAAATAACACAACGACAATGGCTAGGCTTCAGTGCAAAGCAGGTTCGGACAGGGCCGATTTTAACGGCTTTGGCTGCCCTGATGATGCCATTCATGAGTGCGACTGCCGACACTCAGGCAGATGTCAGTGCTGCAGCGTCATCTGGGTTCGAAGCATATTATGCTTCTGAATCATTTGCTGGTTTGGCAAATAATGGTGGTGTTGAAAATGGGTTAACCAACTGGTCATCAGTTGGGGGGTATATCACTCGTACGAATCAAGCAAGTCATAGTGGGGCGGCAAGTGTCCAAATCTTAAACCGCAACGCGACTTGGAATGGTATTACGTTTAAGCCTGCACCATTAGTCAATGGTAAAAAATATAATGTATCCGTTTGGGTCCGGTTAGCGCCGGGATCTCAAGGTGCGAACATTATTCTGACTGGTAAACGGACGAATAATGAATATGTCCGGATTGGAAGCGTACAGGCTAAAGATTATCAGTGGGTTGAGCTGAAAGGGTCATATAGTCAGTCTGGCTCACCGTTCCAGCATTTCATTATTGAATCTGATAATAGCCGCGTCAGTTACTATGCAGATGATATGTCGGTTGAAGATGTCGGCGGTGGTGATCCTGGCAACCCCGGAAACGGTAAAAAATTCGTCGGAAATATCACCACTTCTGGTCAGGTTCGTGGCGATTTTGCCAGATACTGGGATCAGATCACACCAGAGAATGAAGGTAAATGGGGATCCGTCGAAAGAACCCGTGATGTTTACAACTGGAGTGGGGTTGATGCCTCTTATAATTATGCGAAACAACATAATATTCCATTTAAACAGCATACGTTTGTCTGGGGAAACCAGTATCCGTCTTGGGTCGATCGCTTAAGTCCATCTGAGCAGGCGGCCGAAATCGAAGAATGGATGCATGATTTCTGTCAGCGCTATCCTGATGTTGCGATGATTGACGTCGTTAACGAAGCAACACCGGGCCATGCTCCGGCTCAGTATGCCAGAAGAGCCTTTGGTAATAATTGGATCACCAAGTCATTCCAACTAGCACGTAAACATTGTCCGAATGCAACATTGATTCTTAACGATTACAACGTGTTAAGCTGGAACACGGATCAATTCATTGCGATGGCAAGACCTGCGGTACAAGCTGGGGTTGTCGATGCGATTGGTCTTCAGGCCCATGGGTTAGAAAACTTCTCTGTATCTCAATTGCAATCGAATCTGAACAAAGTGATCGGACTGGGATTACCAATTTATATTTCCGAATATGACGTTGCCAGAGGGAATGATCAGGAACAACTGAATGTCATGAGACAACAGTTCCCGTTATTCTATAACTCCGATGCGGTTGCTGGGATTACGTTGTGGGGATATGTTGTCGGCAGAACATGGGTTGATGGCTCAGGTCTGATTTATGACAATGGCGCACCACGTCCGGCAATGAATTGGCTGATGAACTACTTAGGCCGATAATCAATGGAGTGATACTGATACGTTCTATTTACCATTTGGAACCGGTGGTTGAGCGAGCGTATTGATCTACTACATTGACGATCCCCTCAGACATTGGGTCTGAGGGGATTTTTTATATCTGGTTATTTATATCTGGTTATTTATATCTGGTCATTGATAGCGAGTCATCAGGAGGAAGCGTCGCGATGGTGACGTGTTTTATCTGTCATGACCCATCTTATGGATGAGCGTCGAATATAAAAAAGCCAGTGGGAAATTATTCCCACTGGCTAACCGTTTTCAATGGAGCAAAATGATATGCCCCAAGGGGTTTAGGAGACTGCTTTTTCTAACGCTGACTGAGGTTTGAGCATCGCATAGCCAATACCGGTAATTGCTGTACCGACAGCAATCGCAACCAAATACATCAGCACTGGTGAAATTGCATTTGGAATTAACAGTACGAACAGACCACCGTGCGGTGCCATCAGCTTCGCACCAAACAACATTGATAATGCACCGGTGACTGCACCACCAGCCATACAAGCAGGGATGACGCGCATTGGATCTTTCGCTGCAAATGGAATCGCACCTTCAGAGATGAAGCACAGACCCAGCACGAATGATGCTTTACCTGCTTCTTGTTCACTTTTCTCAAATTTACTTTTGGCGATAAAGGTTGCAACACCCATACCCAATGCCGGCACCATACCGGCAGCCATGATTGCCGCCATTGGCAGATATTGTTGAGAAGCCAACAGACCAACACCAAAGGTATAGGCTGCTTTATTGACCGGACCACCCAAGTCAAAGCACATCATTGCACCAAGAATAATCCCCAGCAGAATCGCATTACCTGAGCCCATGTTCTCAAGGAATGTGGTCATTGCTGACATGATATTCGCAACGGGCGTACCCACGATATAAATCATGATCAAACCGGTCGCCAGTGTGGCTAAGAATGGGATGATCAGAATCGGTTTCAATGCTTCCATCGACTGAGGCAGTTGTACTTTATCTGCAATCAGTTTTGCTGCGTAACCTGCGATGAAACCAGCGACAATACCACCGAGGAAACCAGCACCGATAGAGCTGGCTAACATACCACCGACTAAACCGGGGGCAAGTCCGGGACGGTCTGCAATCGAGAAGGCAATGTAACCCGCCAGAACCGGAATCATCAGCGCAAATGCGGAACCACCACCGATTTTCATCAGTGCAGCGGCAAGGGTGCCTTCTTCTTTAAAGGCTTCAATCCCGAAGACGAATGACAAGGCGATGATCAAACCACCGGCAACCACTACGGGCAACATGTGTGATACACCAGTCATCAAGTGCTTATAAACACCTTTTTTCTCTTCAGTTGCCGCTTCACTGGAACCGGCAGACCCCTGATAAACAGTTGCCTGAACGAATGCTTTTTCGATCTCTTCCTGTGTTTTTTTCAGGGCCGGGCCTGTTTTGGTCCGGTAGAGTGTCTTACCGTTGAAACGATCCAGTGGTACCTCAATATCCGCAGCGATGATCACGAGATCCGCTGCTGCAATATCTTCGGCAGTCAGTTGGTTTTTTGCACCGACAGAACCACGCGTTTCCACCTTAATTTGGTGCCCCATGGTTTTAGCCGTGTTTTCCAGTGCTTCAGCCGCCATGAATGTGTGCGCAACACCCGTCGGACAGGCAGTAATTGCCACGATTTTTTTGGCTGTCCCTGCTGATGCAGCCGGGGCCGCAGCTACAGATTGTGCTTTATCAAGGACTTGCGCTTGTTCAGCGGCTGTTTTCAGATATGCAGTTGGATCTGCTGTACATGCGGCAATATCGCTTTGGTAAACTTTTTTGCCAACGAAACGGGTGGTATCAACAGGTGTATTGGCAGCAATGACAACCAGCTCCGCTTCAGCAATATCGGCGTCAGTGAGCGTATAGCCATCGACAACGGAAGAGTGACATTCAACCGTTGCTGACCAATCCAGAGACTTCGTTGCTTGTTCTAACAAACCGGCAGCGAGAATACTATTTGCGACGCCACTTGGGCACGCAGTTATAATGGCAATTTTCATAGTTACGACCTTATTGTTGTCCTTAATTACTAGCCTCAGGGCTATACGGTTGTAATTGGATCTGCTGTTGTAGGGTGTTTAACTGTTGGATATCGGCCACACCGACACCCACCTGACTTACTGCGAGTGCAGATAGTGCCGTTGCAAAGGTAAGTAGTTCCTCCTTCTTCATGGACTGCATATGTCCCCAGCACAACCCGGCAACCAGCGTATCACCGGCTCCGACGGTACTGACGACATTCATCCGAGGTGGTTGTGCATGTAGCCATTCATTGTTGTTGAGCCACATCACCCCGTTTGCACCCATTGAGACAACGATATTCTCAATCTCTTTTGCCGCGAGTTCACTCGCTGCTTGCTGACATTCAGCCGCAGACTCAAGCAGTCTACCGACGAAATGCGACAATTCTTCATCATTGGGTTTAATTAACCACGGATGAGCGTCCAGACCAGCGGCAAGCGCATCGCGGCTGCTATCGAATAACACTTTCTTACCCAGTTGGTGGAGTTGCTCGATCCAAGATGCACAAAGCTGAGGAGAAATGCCTTTCGGCAAGCTGCCTGCCAGAACAAAGTATTCGTGACTTTCAGCCAGTCGGAACAACGTTTTTTCAAATGCTGTAATCGCCTGTGCGGATACTTCGACACCGGGGAAGTTGATATCGCTGACTTCACCGGAAGATTCAACCAGCTTCACGTTGATTCGGGTTGCGCCATCAACGCGGATAAATTCATCCGTTGCGCCCATTGCTTCAAATGTCTGACAAAAAATGTCTTGATTGTCTTTACCCAGAAAACCGGTCACGGTGACTTCGGCACCCAGATCACTAAGCACCTGAGCGACGTTGACCCCTTTTCCTGCGGCATGAAGCGAACCTTGATTGACCAGACTGACCGAACCGACTTGTAATGTGTCAAGGCTGCCAGTCAGATCCAGTGCCGGGTTGAGTGTAATGGTGACTACTCGATTCGTCATAATGACCCCTTAATGTTCGCCTAGACCCGCATTAATCGCGGCACCCAGCGCTTCAAGTGCTTGGCTTGCATCTGAACCGTTAGCGGTAAATTCAAGTCTGTGCCCGCATTTCACACCCAGTGCGATGACTTTCATCAGGCTCTTCGCATTAACGACTTTACCATCGCCATCGAGATTGGCGACTTTGATGTCAGATTCAAATTTCTTCGCTTCCGCCACCAGCATTGCGCCCGGACGAGCGTGCAGACCATGTGAATTTTTCACTTGGAAAACCGCACTGTTGGCGCTGTCGTTTGCACTTGCCGGTACCGCCTCTGCCATGCCAAACGCTGCCAGAACGGCTTGTTTGTCACTGGTGAATAGGGCTTGTTGATTTTTCTGGAAGACAATCTCAGTGATTTTTTGCATCAACGGCTGATGTGCGCCATTGCAAGCAGCAACGACGATCAGTCCTTTGACTGACTGACCTTGGATGTCAAAAGCATCATTGGCAGTGATGAATGCCAGACCGGTACGGGCAACACCGCGATTGCTACTGGTGAGCCACAAACCACCACCGAGTGGGGTTGCCTCTTTGGCGACCACATCGGCCACAAACTCGCTGTTCACACAACCTTTGTTTTTCAGCAAGCCGCTGGCGACCGCAGACAGCGGTGTCATGTCCGTTGCCGGGAATTGCAATTGAATCAGCGAGTCATCAAAGTCAGCTTCAAACTGAACATCACCATTAAGCAGGGCAATGATTTCTTGCGCTTGAGTTGCCTGTTGCAGTTTTTGTTCAACACCATCGGCTGACAGCACTTTGGTCAGCTGTTTTAAAATACCGAGATGCTCGTCAGATTTGGCAGCGATACCGATTGCGACATAAACGGTATTGCCATCACCCCAATCAACGCCCTGAGGAAAATGGTGCACAGCCACACCGGTTTCTTTGACTAAAGAGCGGGTATCGGTTGTACCATGCGGAATGGCAATACCATTGCCGAGGAATGTTGAATTTTGTGCTTCCCGGTTGAGCATGCCATCGACGTAACCAGCATCAACGAGTCCCTTCTCGCTCAGGTGGGTCGCAATTGCACGAATTGCATCTTGTTTATTCGATTGAGACTGTCCCAGATGGATGTCATGAGGAGTGAGTTGCAGCATGTTTGGCCCCTTTAATTGCCTTATTTGGCGCTTTGGTGCGGACATATCCGATAACTCTCTAAATGGAGTTTCTGGTTGGGAAAAACATCCCTGGGTGTCTGCACCATCGTTTTGTTATGAAAATAGCTGAATCGTTTCAGTATCTATTTAAAAAAAGTCAGCAAAAATCACTTCATATTGCTCATAAAATGGAAGTTATCTAATAAATAGTCCAAAAAAGTCGATTTCGCTATCATTTTTGAATTTTGCTGAATCCTTTCAGCTTTTATAGTGAATCGATTCAGCTTATAGTTCAATCCTATTGAGGATCTTAATTTTTATTTCTATGATCCGACGCACACTAAAAAGAGTAGCGATATGACACTAGATGAAATTGCCAAATTAGCTGGCGTGTCGAAAACCACTGCAAGTTATGTGATCAATGGAAAAGCACAAAAGTATCGCATCAGTGAAAAGACTCAGTTGAAAGTTATGGATGTGGTGAATGCGCATAATTACCGTCCCGATCACACGGCTTCTGCTTTGCGCGCCGGGAACAGTCGGTCATTCGGATTGATTATTCCGGATCTAGAGAACACCAGTTATGCGCGTTTATCTAAATTACTGGAGCAGAACTCCAGACAAGCGGGATATCAAATTCTCATTGCTTGCTCGGATGACAATCCCAAAACGGAAATGTCTGTCGCAAACACGCTGATTGCTCGCCGGATTGATGCTTTGTTTGTTGCCAGCTCGATTCCGAACGCCAATGAATTCTATTACGGGCTGCAGCAAGCCGGAACCCCCGTGATTGCGATTGACCGTCCGTTGGATGATGAATTCTTCGCCTGTGTGGTCAGTGAAGATTATAGTGCTGCTTTAGAGTTGACCGAATCGGTTTTGGACGATCAGCTTCAGTCGATTGGTCTGATTGGTGCATTGCCGGAGCTGAGTATTTCTACCGATCGGCAGTTGGGATTTGAAGCAGCAGTCAAGCCCAAGGGGATTCAGATTTTAGAAGGGTACGGGAATCACTTTAACCGCGAAGAAGGGAAGAAAATTTTTTCTGAGTGGGTGAATAAAGGCACCGTACCGGAAGCGATCGTATCAACCTCATATACCTTGTTGGAAGGGATTCTGGATGTGTTACTGGAACACCCACAACTGATGGACAACATCCGCTTGGCAACGTTTGGTGATAACCGGCTACTCGACTTTTTACCGCTGAAAATTAACTCCTTACCGCAGCAGTTCGAACTGATTGCAGACAGCGCACTGGCAGTGGCTTTAAATGCAACCGCGAAACGCCATCAGCCCGGCATTGAATTGGTACCACGAAAATTACGGGTGCGTCGCAATCTCAATCTTTCATGACAACCTGACTCAAATCTAGCTCGCTGTTTATCCTACTGGATGACAATATAAAATGAGGGCGACCGTCTGTATCCGATGGTCGCCTCAGTCATCGATGAACCACGTATCAAGACTAAATTCAGTAAAAAGTTACCTTTTATATGTTACCTCATCAGATGGTGTGCCTTGCTCAAATCCCTCAGGCAACGAGTGATCCGTTGATTGATATCCTGTCTGAACCACAGAATTCAAGCGGCCTCCGTGATTTTGGTTTCGGTCAGTCTTGCTGTACATTTGGCGAGTTGTTGCAAGGGATGTTACCCAATGGGCAAGACTTCCTCGTGACTTTCCCGATTCATCGCTACGTGAAAGCAAAGTTTTATCGCGGCGAAGATGATATGGGATTGCAAGTTTGTCCTCCTCATAAGACTAAGGCACTGGCTTTGGCAGATGCGCTGTTGCGTCGCTATCAACTGCCATGCACTGGCTTGCTTGAGATTGAGTCGGATATCCCTGAGAGTAAAGGATTAGCAAGCTCATCAGCCGACCTCGTTGCGGTTGCCCGGGCAATTACCGACCATTATCACATGCATATCAGCGATGCCGATCTCGCTCATCTGTTGTGTCAAATTGAGCCAACAGATGCTGTGATGTTCGGCCACTGTGTCGCATTCCATCAAAATATCGGGCATTTAATTGCCGATCTTGGCCCATTACCTCCAATGGTCATTGTTGCTCATGATGAAGGGGGAAGTGTTGATACCGTGACGCATCAGAAAACGCACCCCGGCATGGGTATTGCCGAAAGAGAGCAATATCAGGATTTGTTGCAGCGCATCCAGCATGCAGTCAAGCACGGTGACTGTGATGAGATCGGTCATGTCACCACGATGAGTTCAATTTTAAACCAACGGTTCAGACCCAATAAACACCTGAGTTTATTCATTGATATTTGTGATCAGTATGGTGGGCTCGGCATTGCCGTCGCACACAGTGGTACCTATATCGGCATCCTTCTCGATGCCAGTGATATCAAGCTGACCGACAAGAGAACAGCAATAGAGGATGCACTGAAAGCCAATAACTTAGCGCCTGAAACGTTTTGGAGCTCATCGACCACGAGACGGTTACCTCATACTGCCAAAAAGTAATCCAACACCGGGTGAAATTTTCCTGTTTCGAGCTGCAACTTTATTTGTATTTATGTATAAAGATAGACGTTGAAATATAATACAAGTTTTTATTTTTTTGACACATGAAGGACCGTATGTCGCTATTTTAAGATTATTCATCCTATTTGAAGAGGCTAAATGTTTTCGTCAAATCCTTAATCTCGGAAGTATTACCAAACATACATATACCAAAATACTCCAAATCATGGTCTTCGGTTTCTGAAGTTGCTTTTAGTTGTTCTTCAGACGTACCGATGATCATCGTATGAATAAAGTCAGTGAATGGAATCTGACGTTGTATCAGCTCATTCCGCACTTTCCGTATTTTATTTGAATTATCCGCTCTCAAAACAATAAATGGATAATGTGAAATCGAAGGATGAACGCCTCCGTCCATGTCTTTGTATTCTAAGAAACACAGACTATCAACATCTTTAATCTGGGCAATAAGTCCAGAGGTCATGTGCCCAAGAGCATTCAATAGCCTTCCTATATCAACTTTTTTATTCAATACGGCAACCAATCTTTTAGCATTTTCATCTGGTAATTCATTTATTGCAAGCATATAAAACCTTTTGTTAGAAATGCGGATACATGATGATTATCGGTAAGATTTCGTACAAACCGTCATCAAGTGTAGATTTTTATTCACTAAATTTACAATTATTCAATGAATCATTCAAGCGATTAACACCCTTGCAATCCTTTTCCTTCTCATTTATTATGCCCGCAGTTGATTATATATGTGTTATATTGCATTTTTAATGAGATGTTCTGCTGCAAAAGTGTTAACCAGATTATATGCTGATAATTTGTTAATTAAATGGCATGTTAAACTATTCAGCATTTTAGAAGAGATGAAAGCAGAATGTTACAAAAAAATCAGTTGTTCAGAGCACAATCAGTACATATCAAGCGCCATAAGTAAATTTACAGTGTGAATCAATTGAAATGGTCGAGATCAGAACGACTGAATATGTGTTAACCATATATTCTTCCACAATAGTGAGTAACGAATGAATCATGTCACTAGATAATCTATGGATCCGTCTATTTCTATTAACACGGATAAATCGTTATCTACAATTTTATATATTTCTCAGCACAATGCTTTATATCGAATCAATTATAATTTAGTAAAAAGGCAATTATACGATGATCATCGAAAATGATATTTCCGACAGTAATTACAAAACGGATACGGATTTTGGCACACCACTCACTTGTCAAGTGGACGCATATTCTAGTATGACGGATCTTGGGTTTTGTTATTTACGTTCGAATGATTTCACTCTAAGTATGAGTCAGCAGCATGACTTAAATATGATTCAAAAGCATTTTGATTCTCTTGCTAACGATCCATACGATCAAAACTCCGGCCGTTATCGTCAACACAGTAAGTACATATTCTTGCCTTGTTATAAACTCCTTGTTCCTCATGCTTCTGAGACTACGTCTTATTACAAGCAAGATATTGGATTCAATGATGAAGTCATCAGTCAAGCGAGAGCGTTTCAACCTGTACCAGATGACATATTGTCAAATAACCTAATTCGGTCAATGGTTCTTCACGACTTTGAGAATTCTCCATTAAGACAGCATCCTTCAACACTTCCGATGGAAGTTGGAATCCATTTTATTCGCATGGAAGCGAAAGTTGATTCACCTAGCATTTCAGTACCTAACCGACTTCATAAAGATGGTGAGCCATGTACGTGGATCCACTTGATAAATCGTGTCGGTGTGTGTGGTGGTGAGAATATCATTACAGATAATACGAAGACGAACGTTCTTTGCCGACAAATCATGCATGATACGCTTGATTCGATCGGCTTAGTTGACGAATTAGTATGGCATCAAGTAAAGCCCATTCATGTAGACGAGCAATCAGAAATCGGTCATCGGGATGTAATTCTCATTGATTTCACGCCAATGTTAGCAACACCAAACACGCCATATTAACCACGATATACATCGTGTGATCATAAACCCACACCTACAGTTACTATATAAAGAGTATCAATCGTGCAATCAAAACAAACTATTGCTGTTCACAGCGGGACAATAAAAGATGACATGCATGGTGGGATCCTATCGCCACTATTTCCTTCTAGTTCCCATCGACATCTTGATATGAATGAAGATGTTTATCCAAGGCATGCAAACTTACCTAATCAACGTGCAGTTGCTCAAAAGATGTGTGCATTAGAGAGTGGTGGTGAAGCTGCATTGATCTTGAGCTCAGGTATGGCTGCTATCTCGACAGCGATGCTTTCACATTTAAAAGCCGGTGACCATATTGTTCTACAGAATAGTGTTTATTCGGGAGCACTAAAGTTTGTTCAGAATCATTTCTTAAAGCTTGGGATCACATACAGTGTCTCCGAAAGTTGTGACGTTGAGAGTATCCTCAAAGCAGTAAATTCTAATACTAGGGCTATTTATATAGAAACACCGACCAATCCATTATTGAAGATTATGGATATAGAACGATTAGTCAAATTCGCAAAAAGCAAAGGGCTATTCACGTTCATAGATAACACCATTGCGACACCAATTAACCAAAACCCATTGGACCTCGGGGTTGATATGGTGTTACACAGCGCGACCAAGTTTTTAGGTGGGCACGGCGATGTATCAGGCGGTGTTGCTGTCGGTAGTGAAGCGTCGATTTCACTGATGACTGACTATATGAACGATTTTGGCGGATGCTTAAATGCTCAGGCTTGCCACCTTCTTGAAAGGAGTTTGCGTACATTGGCAATCCGAATGGATAAGGTGAATCAGAATGCTTTGGAGCTTGCTTCTCGATTAAATGAACACCCAAACATTACGAAAGTCCACTATCCCGGCTTACCCAGTCACGAAAATCACAAGATAGCATGTGACCAGATGCGTGGCTTCGGGGGAATGGTTAGCTTTGAGTTATCACACAAATTTGATGCGACAAGTTTTCAACGGCAATTAAACTTAATTACTCCATCAAATAGCCTAGGTGACTTAGAAACCACATTAAATTCGCCTTATCAGGCTTCATCATCTTTCAGAAGCCTAAGTCCACAGGAACAAAAAAAGTCTGGAGTTACGACACAGTTAATCCGAATGTCTGTCGGGATCGAAGACGTTTCAGATCTATATGAAGACTTAAACCAAGCACTATCATGAATGCATGTGGAAAAGATAATGAAAACGAGTTTAAAGTTAAACCGTGATGAGATTCAGCATATTGAATCCGTCTATGGGCTCACGATAAAAACCAGTGCTTTCCTGGGGGAGGGCTCTGGCAATACCAATTTTCTTATTGAGACGAATATTGGTGACTGTGTTCTGAGTATTATTGAAGAGCAAACCCGCGATGAAGTTGAAATCATGGCCAATACACTTGTTTGGCTGGCGTTAAATGAGCTTAGGACTTCGCTCTTAATCAGCCCTAAACAACAAGAAAACTACGCGATTACACTCAGGGGAAAACCATCGCTATTGCGAACTTTCGTGCATGGTCATGTCCATAAAGATTTGAGTGAAAGAATGCTCAAACAACTTGGTGTGACGATGGCTAAATTACATGAGATACCGGCCCCTGACTTCATCGGTGATTCTATTTTCTATGAGCAGAAGAAGTTTATGGATACTCTTGACGCCAATATCGACATTGAGTATGAAAACTGGGCTAAACTCAGGCTTAGTGAGCTGGCTGTAGACCGTATCCACGGTTTACCTACATCAGTGATTCATAGTGACCTTTTCTACGATAATATGTTATTCGACGGAGAGCACTTCGTCAGCATGATTGACTTCGAGTTGGCCTGTATCTACCACTCAGTCTTCGATATCGGTATGGCTATCGTCGGTACTTGTAGCATCGATGGGGAATTATCACTGACAAAAGCAAAATCGTTAATTACTGGCTACCAATCAAGAAGAGTTATATTGGAAACCGAGTTTAATGTGTTAAAAACCTATACGGAATATGCGGCTGTACTGACCTCACTTTGGCGTTATTGGAGATACAAAATATATCAGAGTGAAGAACATAACGCGGACAAATATTTAGAAATGATGACGTTAGCAAAAAACATTGAAGGTGCTGATTTTTCCACATTAGTGAAACCGTCTACTAATGCAGTATCACGAGATAACAGACTTGATACTATATATGATATCTAACCGATGATGATATTTTTGGGGTAATACGTAATATGCAAGTTGAACATTCACAAAAAGTTGTAGTCCTTGTTGATGCTTATTCATCGGGTAATGTTCTCGCTCATGAATTTATTAAAAAAGGGTGCCGGTGTGCCCATGTACAAAGTAGAAAAAACCTGCCGACAAGTATTTTAGATAGTTTCAGGGCTGATGATTTTTTCATCAACCTCCATTACGAAGGCAATGACACAATCAATACATTGAAGGATTTTGACGTAATTGCTGTCATTGCCGGTTGCGAAACTGGTATTGAAGTTTCAGATGCTTTAGCCGCTGAATTACAAGTGAACGGAAATAATAAAAATACAAGTCATGTTCGAAGGAACAAATACTTGATGCAGCAAAGTCTGAGTGATTCCAATCTGAGACACATACCGACCTACCGCATCACGACACAGGCCGACGCGATTGATCATGCAGTGGAATTATTGAATGACTATTCTAAAGTTGTCATCAAACCGGTTGACAGTGCAGGTACTGATTCCGTATTTGTATCTGGCAATTTAGATACGGTTATAGAACACTCAAATCGGTTACTAAATGAGAGTAACCGACTCAATTTAAAAAACGAGGCTATCATATTACAACCCTTTATTGACGGAGAAGAATACGTTGTAGATACCGTTAGTTACGCTGGTTCACACAAAATTTGTGCTATCTGGAAAATGGGGAAAGGGAATTACAATGGCTGCAATTCAATTTGTGAGTTTACAGAGCTAACGTCACTTGATGCTCAAACCTATGCTACCCTCAAGGAATATGTATTTAGTGTTCTGGATGCTATCGGAATAGAATATGGTGCTGGTCACTCAGAACTGTTTTTAACGCAGGATGGATGGAGACTCATCGAAACCGGTGCCCGACCTCACGGCTCCGGTTTTCCAGCGCTATCTTCCTTTGCGTTGCAGCGAACGCAGATTGATGAGTTTGTACTGAGTATATGTTCACCTGAGCAGTTCATCGCCTCAATTGATGAAGACTATCAACCTTTCCAATATTTAAAAATTAAAGAACTGATATCATCGAGTTCAGGTATCGTTGAGTCGATCAAAGATGTCGAGACTATTCTGACATTACCGTCTTACAAGGCGTCACATATGCCGTCTCACGGTCAAAAGGTTACGGTCACGACCGATGTATTTACTTCGCCCGGTTGGATCGCGTTAAGTCATTGTAACTATGACCAACTTACTGCTGATTATCATTTTATTGTCTCACTTGAGGAAAAAGGAATGTTTAACTTCCATGAATAACGATAGTAAGACAACGGGTCAATATTTTATTCTTGGTTATTGTATCTTAGGATCGGCCATAGATGTATTATTATCAGGGTTATTGCAAAGCGTCGCATTATTTGTGTTACTGTTTTGGACTTTCTCTTGTACTTGGCTTGGTTTTGTACTGGTGACACTCACAATATCACCAGTAAAATTTAGTAATTTAATTAAAAGTTACAAATTAATTATTTTATTAAATATATCGACCCTAGGCTCTTGGGTTGGACTATTTATTGGGTTGAAATGGACGGAACCCTCAATAATGGTTGCTATTATTTTTGCGCTTTGCCCGATAATATCAGTCTTGGTTGAGCTTGTTACTGGCAAATCTATTGACTCCAAAAATACTGTCATCACCGTCATGTTAGCGATTATTGTAACGATGCTAGTTATGCTTGCTGTTGAGTCCACAAGGTCAAATGTATTCCATTCTGATTTAACATTTACGCTGATGCTCAGCTTTGTTTGTATCTTAACTTCAGCTTGTCTGGTTATGGGTACTTATATAGCAAAAAAATTATCAAAGATGTCATTCAAAGCAGAAAGTATACAATCATTCCGGTTTCCACTGCTGATCTGCGTATGCTATTTATTATTACCAACACCTGAATCTTTAACGGAGGTACAACCTAGTTTTTGGGCGTACCTTCCAATTATAGTTGTATTAGGGAATATACTGCCGTTATGGATGCTTCAAAAGGGTATCGAAAGAACAAGCGTCATTAAAACGAACATTATCATTAATATAACGCCCTGCATTACATTTTTATTGGAGCTTTTTGATTCAACAATAGAATACAACAACATGAAGCTTGCTGTATTAGTTTTGCTTCTCCTCGTCATGCTCATAAATAATGATGATATTTACATATTCATTAGAGATAAGATAAAGCAAGTACCTAAACGTATAATGAATTAAATATTTTAAGCAATCTTCCGCCTGTTCTCAACTAGAGAATAGGTGGTAGACACCTTTTGTTTCCCACCTTTTGTTTTCCACATCGGCGTATCATTTCACAGGCAAGAACACAGTACGGTGATGGTGACAAACCACCGCATTGGTGTGATTGCATTGATGAATTTACTACGTAATCCCACCACTCATTAATTTGTATTCCATAAATCGCCCGTTTGTCGATAAACGTGTCACTAGGCTGACCCTCATGAACTCCCTTTCCCCTCGTTGGTGATGGAGATGTGCCGTATCACTCGTTGCGTCCTCTTATGCTTCTCATTGTCGAATGAGTGTACGAGAGGATTCGTCAATCTTGTTTTGGTGAGTCGCACCGTACGTATGAGGGGGAGAAGAGAGTCTCAGAATGGTATGCAACAAACCTGTCATTGCGCTGACTTGATGATCATCCTCTTAACAGGTTGATCATAATTGTGACCAGTATTAAAAATAGGTTAACAAGTATGTATGACTTGGTGAAGATTAGTGTAACTTTACCCTCAGAGAGCCTCAATCACACGACGCTGAGATGTCAGTCTCACAATGAGTCAGAAACGGTTGTCAGAGTCACCGGATATCTTATTTGTGGCGGTTGAATTGAGGCGATTAATAAATATAACGATTTGTTAATTAAGATTTTTTTATTGTTAGCATACATGAACGAAGCAGTTTGCTTTTAAAGGAAGTCACAAAGGCAATGCGAATTTTAATTGTAGAGGATGATCAATTAATCAGTGAGTCACTTGAGCAACGGTTTAGCGACCTTGGTCATGGTGTTGACTGTGCTTATGATGGCGATGTTGCCTACTCACTGGTTTCACACACCCAGTACGATTTAGTGATTCTGGATCTTAATCTACCGAAACGCTCAGGTGAAGAAATAACCAAGAGAATCCGTCAACGCTCAAATACCCCGATTCTGATTTTAACGGCACGTAAAGACGTTTATGACCGCATTCATTTGCTTGATTTGGGCGCTGATGATTTTTTAAGTAAGCCTTTTGATTTCGGTGAGCTAGAAGCACGTTGCCGCAGTGTTGTGCGTCGCAGCCGGGGGAATGACCATAACGTGATAGAACTGGGTAACCTGAGTTTTGATTCCGTCACGGCGACAGTGAAAGTGAACGGTGAAAGTATCCAACTCAAACAGCGTGAGTACCGACTCCTCGAAGTTTTTATCAATCATCCGAATCGCGTCCTGAGTAAAGAGGACATCATTGACCATTTATATGGCTATGATAATCCGCCCAATCAAAATGCGATTGAAACCTATGTAGGGCGATTACGCAAAGCACTGGTGACCAGTAACGTTGAGATTAAAACGCTACGCGGTTTGGGTTATGTATTCGCTGTGCAGCCATAATGTTTTCTTTATCTTCTATTTCAACCCGCTCACTCCGTTTTCAGCTTCTTGCTTACTCCGCAAGTGCTTTACTTTTTATCGGCTTGCTCTCCATGTTGGCGGTGAAGCGCTACGCCTATCAGACCGCGCAGTACACCTTTGATCGTCCTCTGGCAAATGCAGCATTACAAATTTTGGAAGATGTGCTGTTAGACGGTGATGAACTGAGTGTTGATTTACCGTTCTCTGCATTTAGCGGGCTGGCTGACTCACCGCGTGATAAAGTTTTTTATCTCGTGACGACCAAACAGAAGGCATTTGTGACCGGCTATCAGGCGCTATTATCTGAAAAGACGGTGATCTCACAAATCGATGCTCATCCGCTTCAACTGGAAGTCGCGCCCCATTTCTTTGATCTGGTGTTTAAACAGCAACATGTGCGTTTTGCACTGGTTGGCCGGGTGATTAACACCAGAAAAGGGCCGCATCAGGTGTATGTGTTGGTCGGACAAACAACAGAAGCGAGGACCGATTGGGAGCAGCAATTATTGAGTGTGGCGTCCAAGCTCATTTTTGGTGTGGTCTTTTGTACCATTATCGTCATTGTGATCTTAATCGCCCAAGTGATGAAGCCGCTGAAAAGTATTAACCGAAAAATATCGAAACGTTCAAATGTTGACCTGACGCCGATAGACGTACAGGGGCCCGAAGAAGTGACGCATCTGGTTAAAACGATTAATAGTTTCATGTTCCAGTTGGATGAAACCTTAGTGAATCTGAAAAACTTTACCAGTGAGGCAGCGCATCAGTTAAAGACGCCTGTCGCAGGGATGCGGTCTCAAATTGAGCTGATGTTGAGTCGGGAAAGTTCGCCCCAGACCGCCCAGTGGCTGATGCGGCTCTTAGAAGCTTGCGGCATTTTGGAGCGCACCATCGAACAACTGTTGAATCATGCCATGATTAAACACCGTTTTCGCAGTGTCGAACCGACCAATAACAATATCAATCAACTTGTCCAGTCCATCTGCCGAGAGCTTGCAATTAACGCATTGAAACGAAATATAGAGCTGAGTTATCAGCAACATGGTCAATACCAAATCAAAGGCGATGAATTTGCGTTAACGCAGATGCTATCCAACTTGATTGAGAATGCGATCAAATATTCTCCCGACAATAGTGTTGTCGAAGTTGAAGTGGCTCGTCGTGGCACAAAAGCGATTATTCTGATTCGAGACTTTGGGGTCGGAATTAAAGATGAAGACAAGCCGCATGTCTTTAAGAGATTCTACCGAACCTCAGGCAATCGCCACTCTGGGACTGGATTAGGCATGACTATCGCGGCCGATGTGGCGAGGACGTATCACGCTCGGTTAATTTTACATGATACGGTCCCTCAGGGGTTGACGGTCGAAATACAGTTCCCATACCGGAAATGGAAGGAGATTCAATGACTATCCTGCGATTGTTCTGCTTTGCTGTATTATTGGGTGTGAGCTTTTCGGGGGCGTTTGCCAGTGAAAATCAACCGCGGGTGATTCGGATCTTTGGCGCGGCTTATTTGTCAGAAATGAAACCCCTGTTGGATGACTTCTCTATGCGACACCCCGAAATCAAGATTCAGTACCGGTGGATGAGCAGTGACGATCTCGACCGTTATATCCGCGAGCGGAAGGCCCCTCAACCGGATGTCACCATCAGTTCGGTGATGCATTTACAGCTTGGTCTGGTCAATGATGGTTATGCGCTTGAACATCAACGTGAAGCCTTGAACGGTAGATATAACGACCTTGTTTTGCCCGCTTGGAGTCAGTGGCGGGATGAACTCTTCGGGTTTAGTTTTGAACCGGCTGTGATTGTATTCAACAATGCATTCTTAGCGGGTAAACCCGTTCCCACCAATCGAATTGAACTCCTGTCTTTTATCCGCCGTTATAGTGACGAGCTGATGGGAAAAATCGGATTGTACGATATTCGCCACGTGGGAATCGGATATTTATTCTGGTCTTTTGAACGACAACAAGCGCGTAATTACGGACAATTTCTGGAATTATTTAATTATCATAATGCCCGCACATTTAATAGTTCACGAGAAATGCTCGCAGCGCTAAGCAAGGGCGAGATTGCGATGGCGTATAACATATTAGGCTCTTACGCGCGGAGCTGGCAAATGCTGAATAATAACGTAACAATAACAACGATGTCCGATTATACACCGGTGATTATTCGCACAGCGCTCATCAACCGAACCACAAAAAATGCCCACGATGCAAAACTGTTTATCGATTATTTACTGTCATCCTCAGGTCAATGGGTGATGGCCGAGCAAACCAACATGCCCCCCATCCGCTCTGATATTAATACGGTGAATTCTGCTTCCTATATGCGAGCACAATATGCAGAGCAACTGAAACCGTTACCCCTCGATGTCCGTTTATTGGTGTTTTCTGATAAAAGTAAACGTCAGATTGTGACCACGGAATGGGAAAATGCCCTGAAAAATTATGACTGATATAACGTGAACGCATTTTACCGAATGACGAGTCAGTGATTTGACAGGTTCATTTTGTAGCTTGATACCACCGCTTTTGGGACTTGAAAGCGAACGTAATGGTAAGGAGCTCAAAATGACACATTCCCGATTTATTCCTTGTATGCTGATTCGTGGTGGTACATCAAAAGGTGCCTATTTTCTGGCAAGTGATCTGCCCCAATCTCCTGAAGAAAGAGATCAGTTACTGATTCAGATTATGGGATCCGGTGACGCCCAGCAAATTAATGGCATTGGCGGCGGAACAACGTTAACGAGTAAAGTCGGTATTATATCGCTGTCGCAGTCACCAGAGGCTGAGCTGGACTACTTTTTTGTCCAAGTCGGTGTCGAAGAAAAAATAGTCGATACCAAACCGTCTTGCGGCAATATCTTATCCGGTGTTATCGCATTCGCGGCAGAAAAAGGGTTAATTGAATTAACTGAAGGCTCGACAACCGTCCGCGTGCGAAATGTGAATACCAATACGATTATCGAAGTGACCGCTGAAACGCCTGATAAAGCACTAAAATTTGATGGTGACACCTCAATCGACGGTGTCCCCGGTTCTGGCTCTCCAGTGTTACTGAACTTTTTAAATGTCGGTGGCGCGAAAACCGGTAAACTGTTCCCCACCGGATCAACCAGAGAAATGATCCATGGCATTGAAATCAGTTGTGTCGATGCCGCTGTCCCGATGGTCCATATCCCTGCTCAAGCTCTGGGTTTAGTGGGCAACGAATCCAAAGCAGCCATCGACAGTAACCCTGATTTGCTCAGTCAAATAGAATCGATTCGTCTCGTCGCCGGTGAGCGCATGGGGCTAGGGGATGTCCGGGGCAGTGTCATCCCCAAAGTCGCCATTGTTTCTCCGCCTCATGCGGGAGGCACCATCACTTCTCGTTACCTCGTGCCGCATAATTGCCATGCCAGCCACGCGGTTACCGGGGCAATCTGTGTCGGCGCTGCAAGTTTGATTGAAGGCACGGTGACCCACCAGCAAGCCCAAATTTCCTCAGAACTCGTCAGCATCGAACATCCCAGCGGAAAAATCGACGTGAAACTCACCTTGCTTGAAGGTGAATCTGAACCTGTGATTGCTCAAGCCGCGTTAGTCAGAACAGCAAGACCACTCTTTAAAGGAGAAGTCTATATCGCTTAGCCGATTCCGGCTGTCTCCGGCGCTTGGGCTTAATTGCGCGATCTATGTATCAATATTGTTAATAATATGTAGGTATGTCAGTTTGGTGACAGCTTGAATCTTTACGGTGAACCCATCGCTCTGCCGCGATAGAGATTAAATCATACTGTAAAAGGAGGAGGCGCTATGCTGCTTAGCAATCATTTTAACAAAAACGTATTCCGTGTCAGCAGTCAGATAGTATCCACAGTGTTCATGACATTTTGTCTGACATCAGCAGGGAATGCACAGTCGGTCAGTAATTCACAATCGGTCAATAATGAACAATCGGTCAGTTTTGAAGATGAACGGATTGAAGTGACCGTGCCTTATAAAGAAGGTGGCGGTACAGATACCTGGGCTCGTTTCTTCGGCCCTTACTTTTCACAGTCGCTTCCCGGTAAGCCCGTGGTGGTGATCAGAAATATTCCCGGTGGTGGTTCCACCAAAGGAGCAAACCAATTTGCCCGACGCGCCAGTGATGATGGTTTAGATGTTCTGGCAAGCTCGGCATCGACGCACTATACATATCTGCTCAATGACCGTCGTGTCAGATACGACTACAACGATTGGAAACCGGTTCTCGCCACACCGACAGGGGGCGTCGTTTATATCTCCGCAGATGAAGGTATCAAGAATGTCGAGCAATTTGTAAACAATCTGGACAAGCTGCAATTCAAATATGCGAGTCAGGGCGCGACAACCATCGATCTGGTCCCGCTACTGGCCTTAGATTTAATCGGTGCCGATGTTCAGGCGGTATTTGGCATGAAAGGACGTGGTGCGGGCCGGCTGGCATTTGAAAGAGGCGAAGTAAATATCGATTCACAAACCAGTTCAGCTTATTTGAAAAAAGTAGTGCCGCTGGTTGAAGAAGGGAAAGCAATTCCGCTGTTCAGTTTCGGCGTCGTCGATGAACAAGGTCATCTGCAACGGGATCCCAACTTTCCGGATCTGCCTCACTTTGGTGAAGTGTATCAACTTGCGAAAGGGGATATCGATAGCTCACAAGGTTTTAAAGTCTGGCGTTCATTCTTTATCGCAGGATTTGTTGCCCAGAAAGTTTTCTTTTTACCCAAGTCAACTCCGCAAGATGTTCAGGATGCATGGCGTGATGCAATGATTAAATTAGTCGCCAAACCCGACTTTCAAAAACGAGCCAAAGAGGTATTGGGTAATTATAAACAGCTGACAGGCACCGAAGCGGATCAAGCGGTCGATGCCATTCTTTCTTTAGATGAAAATAGTAAAAAATGGGTGGCGAAATGGTTGAAGGAAAAATACAACACCAGACTTTAATCCGTCTGACTTATCAATATTAATCATTCGTCGATCGATATTCGACAGAACTTTATCAAATGAAGCATATAACGGCGCACTGTGGCTGTATTCAGTGTGTTGTTTATATGCTTCATTTTCCAACACTGATATTGCAATGTGACATTATAAGGATTCAATGATGTTGAATGAATTGCTTACCGCTTTGCAGACGATTTTAACATTGCACCATCTTATTTATATGCTGAGTGGTGTATTGCTGGGTCTTGCAATTGGAATTTTCCCCGGACTGGGGGGGATTGCCGGTTTATCTTTATTACTACCATTCTTATATGGTATGGAGCCTGTCTCTGCGCTCGCGATGCTCATCGGTTTGGTTGCAGTCATCCCAACGTCTGACACCTTTACTTCCGTATTGATGGGGATTCCCGGATCGAGCGGTTCGCAAGCCACCGTACTGGATGGCTTCCCGATGGCTAAAAAAGGACATGCAGCGCGGGCGCTGTCTGCTGCTTTTACCGCCTCTCTATTCGGGGGACTATTCGGTGCCGTGGTTTTGACGGGTTTTGTGCTCATCGCACGCCCTGTGATTCTGGCTTTTGGATCAGGTGAACTCTTCATGCTCACCTTGCTTGGACTGACCATGGTTGGTTCACTGGCAGGGAAGAGCCTTGCCAAAGGGTTGTCTGCCTGTGGTTTGGGGATGCTGTTAGGTAGTGTCGGCAGTGCGCCTGCAACGGGTGAATATCGAATGACATTCGATAATTTCTATCTGATGGACGGCATCCCGTTGGTTGTGGTCGGGTTGGGAATTTTCGCTTTGCCGGAGATTATTGACCTCTTACGTCAGAACAAACCCATCGCCAATGCCAGCAAATTAGGGGCTGGGTGGTTTCAGGGCGTTAAAGACTTCTTCGCCAATAAATGGCTGGCACTGCGGTGCAGTGTGATCGGCTGTATTGTTGGGGCACTGCCCGGCTTAGGCGGTAGTGTGGTGGATTGGATCGCTTATGGTCACGCGGTACAAACCACGAAAGATAAGCCTGATTTTGGTCATGGTGACGTCAGAGGTGTGATTGCACCCGAGTCATCCAACAATGCCAAAGAAGGCGGTGGACTGGTTCCGACACTGTTATTTGGCATTCCCGGTTCAGGCAGTATGGCCGTATTCCTCGGCGGCATGGTTCTGGTTGGTTTAGAACCGGGCCCGGCGATGGTCGGCAAAGATCTCGACATCACATATACCATTGTGTGGTCGCTTGCACTGGCAAATATCTTTGGTGCAGCCGCATGTATGCTTATTTCACCTTGGGTCGCAAAATTAACGACGGTTCGTTACGCACTTTTAGCCCCCTTTATGGTGATGGTGATCTGCTTTGCAGCTTTCCAAGCAACGCGTGATCTGGCTGATTTGGTCACCTTGCTCGGTATCGGTGTGCTTGGCGTACTGATGAAACGATTCGACTGGCCAAGACCTGCCTTTCTGATTGGCTTTGTGCTTTCTCCGGGCATGGAAACCTATTTATACCAAGCGATTCAATTTGATGGTATCGAGTTTTTGTTGCGTCCCGGTGTGATGATTATCGGCGCCATCATTCTCTCTTCACTGGTATTCATGATTCGTCAAAACATGAAAAAGAATCACACCGTTGAAAAGGCAGCAAGAGCACCAACCCGCAAACCGCAAGTGTTATTCGCTATCCTCGTGAATATTGTTTTTGCATATGGCATTTATGACAGCAACCAGCACAGCTTTTTGGGCGGCATCTTTCCGACCGTCGTCGCGAGTGGGATGTGGTTTTTATCCGCCATTGTGATTGTACAGCTTCTGACTCGTCCGGAAGGATCACCGGTCTGCTATGACCACGAATATGTCCAAGGATACGCTTATGACAGTCATACCGCGTCAGTGATGCATTATATCTACTGGATAGCCGCATTGATCATCGGCAGCTACTTCGTCGGATACATTATTTCAATTACGCTATTTTTCTGTGCGTTTTTAATGAATAAAGCCGGGATGGGATTGTGGCGCGCATTCGCTGTAACCGTTGCGGCAGTAGGCTTTTTGATTGGTCTGACCCACATCATGATGCTTGATTTGCCAATCGGCTTGTTACAAGAAAACGTTTCACTACCGTGGCCGCTAGGTTAAAAGGAGTACCGCATGCCAATCAAATCTATCATTATGCCGTTTGCTTCTCAGGAACACGGTGAACAACGGTTAGAGGGCGCACTCAATGTTGCCAAATTCTTCAATGCTCATTTAGACGTGTTACATGCACAAGTTGGCGCAGAGAAATTCATGCCCAGCGAACAGCGTTTAGTCTCAAGGAAATTTTACGACCAGATCGATAAGTTGGTCCGTGATTATGTCCATGATGATATGACACAGGCCAAACAGAGCTTTGAACGTTTATGCCAACAACTGGGCATTCAGGACGAAATCATCGATTCGGATCAAGTCAGTGCAAAATGGCATGATATTTTCGGTTATCGAGGCGAAATCGTTGCTGAGTGGGGGAAAGTCTCTGATGTGATCATTATTCCTCAATCTCTCAACGGACAAACCAGTGTGAGTTTTGAGACGGCGGTCAGTCATGGCGGTAAACCGATTTTAGTGATGCCCCGTGAGCAAACACACTTCGCGCCAGAGACGATCATGATAGCCTGGAACGGTGACAAACCGGGTGCAAACTCGGTCAATAGTGCATTGCATTTACTGCAAAGAGCGAAGCAGGTCGTTGTGGTTACCAGTGAAAAATACCTGTCGAAAAGACCGACTCAAGTTGATTTAGTCCGTTATCTGGCCCGACATAAAATCGAAGTTGATTGCATTACATTCGCGCATAAAAGCAGGAATACGGGGTCGCAACTGTTAGAAGTTGCCGCCGGGATCAATGCTGATGTGATTGTGTCCGGTGCTTTCGCCCACCAAAAACTGCATCAAAAAGTATTTGGTGGTGTGACTCAGAAGCTATTGATGCGTGCTGATGTGCCTTTATGGATGATGAGCTAATTACAACGATGTCAGCTTGACGACAGGTTCATCGATTATCTTAAAATACATGGCTGGTTAGTCATTAATTCGTCCCCCCTAAGAAAACACAAGGTTATCAATCTCCTGCCTTGCTTAGCTAACCAGCCTTTTCTTTTTTATCATGATGTTTGGGTGCGGTTAAACCGCGGTATCTTCATTCTCAATTCTTAATTTTCCCAGCCTTCGGCTCTCCAGATTTGACGCACAATTGAGTTTTTCGGTTTCAGGGATATTGGTGTTCTGTGCGCCAGTTCATCTTTCAGAGATGAAAGACGAACCAGAAAATCTTTTTTTGTTTGACTGAGTCGAACGTTGTCCAGAACCGCCTTTTACGGGCGTCCTGCCCGGAAAAGCCTAACCATTCTTCCATGAATGGTTTTCTTGGTTTGGTGGTTGATTTGAATTGAGTGACACATAGCAAAAGCCAATTTGATCGATGAAATGAAAGGACGTACCGATTAAATAAAATATACCCATAATGAATTGAATTTGATGGGAAAGTAGACTTAATAAATTATTCTGAATGAATTCAAATATCTAACATGTCCTCAATCCAAGGGGAAATTTCAAGGATGAAATTTAAGATTTTCATGAGCAGGAGCGAATAAAATCGTCCCGGCCAGTGTCCACGAACTAAACCGTTCTTTTGGGTACTTTTGGAACGCCAAAAGTATCTGGGGCGCGTGCATCAGATGCCGCAGAAATTAATAAACTCTTTGCGCACCAAATCACTACACCCCAATTTTCAACCTTCCCAGCCTCCGGCTCCAAATTTTGACGCACAATTGAGTTTTTCGGTTTCAGAGGCATCGGTGCTCTGTGCGCCAGTTACTCTTGCCAAGATGCAAGAGTAACCAGAAAATCTTTTTTGTTTTGGCTAAGGCGCGCGTTGTCCAGAACCCGCTTTTACGGGCGTCCTGCCCGAAAAAGCCTAACCATTCTTCCATGAATGGTTTTCTTGGTTTGGTGGTTGATTTGAATTGAATGAAACATTTTAAGAGCCGACTTGAACGATGATCTCAGGGTAAAATTCAGGGATGAATTTTAAGCTATCCCTTAACAAAAAGGCTGAGCAGGAGCGAATAAAAGCGACCCTGATCACGCGCGCTGAAGTCAAACTCAAGGCACTTTTGGGGACTTTTGCTGCTGGGCAAAAGTCTCTGGGGCGCTTTCGGAGATGTGATTGAAATCGAGGAAAGTAATCGCGCACCAAACCGCTGTACCTCAACTTTCAATCTTTCCAGCCTCTGGCTCCAAATTTTGACGCACAATCAGCCTAACCATTCTTCCTTGAATGGTTTTCTTATTTCAGCGACTGATTTGAGTTGAGTGAAACATGACAGAAGCGAAAGCCAACTTTATCGATGCACTCAGGATGAAATTTAAATCATTTAGACCTTCTTTTTTTGCCCCTAAAAAATAACCAATAAAAACAGTAAGATACAGAAGGGCAATTTTAACAAGGTAAAAAAGGGTTTTTGTGGCTAACACCTTGCCAGTGCTTATTTTTTCGTGATATGTTCATTGTTCACTGCCGCATAGGCAGCTTAGAAAGAGACGCGGTCGAGTGCCGAACTAACGATCCGGTTCACTGCCGCATAGGCAGCTTAGAAAAACAGTATTTGCAATCACAGAGGATTAATCATGTTCACTGCCGCATAGGCAGCTTAGAAAAATCTGACGGAAATCCTCTGTCAGGATCAATGGTTCACTGCCGCATAGGCAGCTTAGAAATTTTCGAGAATGCCTGACAGCGACTTATTCAAGTTCACTGCCGCATAGGCAGCTTAGAAACGGCGCGGCGTCCGGTCGTCGTATACCGGTCGGTTCACTGCCGCATAGGCAGCTTAGAAACGTAAGGAACGGTTATGACGAAAGAGCATACCGTTCACAGCCGCATAGTGGGTAAGCAGAACTATTGCTTTGAATTGAATCGCATTTTTCCCAGTAATATGCGTAACGTGAGGGTTGATGGTGTTCTTTGTCAGCCCCTTCTTTTATGCTAACCTCATTCATCCACAACCAGCCCCATGCCACGATTATGAAAACAACCCTCGACCATCTTCCCGAATATAAACAGCATGAGCTGGCGATAATCTCAACGATTCTGCGTGACACGTTAGATGATTATCTGCAAGGCAAAACGGGCAGTAAAAGTGAGTTTCGTATACTGAAAATCATCCTGTTTGGCAGCCATGTCAAGGGGAATTGGGTCAGTGATCCGGTCAATGGCTATATCAGTGATTACGATATTCTGGTGATCGTCAATAAAGCAGCGTTGGTTGAAGATTATGTGGTCTGGCAGTGTGCCGAAGAGCAAATTGATCGAAAAGTGAAATCGGCCCCATTGGGTTTGATTGTGCATGATTTGAACGAAGTGAATAATCGACTGCAACAGGGTCATTATTTCTTTAAAGATATTCGCGAAGAGGGGATTGAGCTGTTTGCCGCGACGCCGAAACCACTGGCGGAGCCGGGTGATCTGACTAAGGACGAAAAACGGGAAATCGCCCGTAAGCATTATGAGCAGTGGATAGAGAATGCTACTGATAGTATTAAAGTTTTCCATTATACTTTTCATGAATCCATGCTTAATGAAGCAGCCTTCAACCTGCATCAGGCAACGGAGCGTCTTTTTGCCTGTACATTATTGACTTGTACTAACTACTTACCGAAATCCCATAATATCGAGAAACTTGGCAACCTATGTGCACAGATTGATCCGGCCTTTGCTGAGATTTTCCCGATGGACAATAAATTTCACCGTCGTAGTTTCCGCCGTTTGCAACGGGCGTATATTGATGCGCGTTATTCAGCCCACTACGAAATCACTGAAGAAGAACTTAATTATCTGACAACCGAAGTGCAGCGTTTGCAGGCATTAACGGAGCGGATTTGTCGGGATAATATTGGGGCTGAGCGCCCCTGAGCGCTGTATTTTAACTTTGATTTACCCAGCCTCCGGCTCCGAAATTTGACGCACAATCTTGTTTTTCGATTTCGGAGGCATCGGTGTTCTGTGCGCCAGTTACTCTTGCCAAGATGCAAGAGTAACCAGAAAATCTTTTTTTGTTTAACTGAGTCGAACGTTGTCCAGAACCGCCTTTTACGGGCGTCCTGCCCGGAAAAGCCTAACCATTCTTCCCTGAATGGTTTTCTTTGGTGGGTGGTTGATTTGAATAAAGTGAAACATTGAATCAACAAAGCTCAATTGATCGATGCTCTCAGGGTGAAAAATCAGGACGATTTTTCAGGATTGCCTGAGCAGGATGCGAATCAATCCGACCCTGATTACGTGCGCTGAACTCAAAAAGATGCTTTTGGTTACTTTTGACATCTATCAAAAGTAACTGGGGCGCATTCGGAGATGGTAATGAAATCGAGGAAAGTGATTGCGCACCAAACCGCTGCACCTCAACTTTCAATCTTTCCAGCCTCTGGCTCCGAAATTTGACGCACAATTACGTTCTGCGATATCAGAGGCAGTGGCGTTCTGTGCGCCAGTTACTCTTGCCAAGATGCAAGAGTAACCAGAAAATCTTTTTTTGTTTAACTGAGTCGAACGTTGTCCAGAACCGCCTTTTACGGGCGTCCTGCCCGGAAAAGCCTAACCATTCTTCCATGAATGGTTTTCTTTGTTCAGAATTTTATTTGAATTCAGAGAAACATATACAAAGCCAATAGGATCGATGGACTCAGGGTAAAATTCATGGATGAATTTTTAGCTTTTCGTGAGCAGGAGCGAATAAAAGCGACCCTGATAACGCGCGCTGAAGTCAAACTCAAGGCACTTTTGGGTACTTTTGCTGCTGGGCAAAAGTCTCTGGGGCGCTTTCGGAGATGCTATTGAAATCTAGGAAAGTGATTGCGCACCAAACCGCTGCACCTCAATTTTTATATCCCAGCCTCTGGCTCACGGGCGCTGAAGTCAAACTCAAGGCATTTTGGGATACTTTTTCTGCCGTGAAAAAGTATCTGGGGCGCAGTCGGAGATGCCATTGATATCCTGTACGTTAGTGACTTTTGCCAAACCACAACCGAGTCATTTCAAGTCGCGCTTCATGTTATTCCCGTTCCAGAAATCATATCTCGCCCCTAAAACTCCAGATTAGAGCATGATTTATAAACTTTATTGAGTATAATTATGCATTCATATGAAAATAATATTATCAATAAATATCAATCACCATCAATCAGGAAACAACACAGACAGACTTTTATGACCCGACTTAAATTTAAACTCACCATTGATGGCGTCAATGATGAGACATTGGTGGTCCGTGACTATCAGGGCGTCGAATCGATTTCAGACTCGGTGGATGATCAGGGTCAACCAGTTTATGGCTATCGGTATCGCATCGATATTGCCAGCCGCAACAGTGACCTGAGTTTCGAGCAGATGGTCGATAGCAGTGCATTGCTGGAAGTGCTGCGTGATCAGGAAGTGGTGCAAAAAGTTCACGGCATTATCCGCAACTTCAGCCGGGGCGATACCGGGCATCACCATACATTCTATTTACTGACGTTGGTGCCTTCTCTGGAAAGACTGTCGCTACGCCATAATAGCCGGATCTTCCAGCAACTGGATGTGCCGGAAATCCTCTCGGTGCTGTTTCAGGAAATGGATATCAATGATTATGCGTTTTCGGTACGCCGTGAGTGTGCCAAACGCGAATACTGCGTCCAGTACCGCGAGACCGATTTAGCATTTTTCCACCGTCTGGCGGCTGAAGAAGGGCTGATGTACCACTTTGAGCATCAGCAAGACAAGCATGTGTTAGTCATCACCGATAATCCCGAAGGGTTCGGCCGCCTTGCCATGCCGGTGCCGTATAACGCGCTGTCCGGTGGGGTGTTTGAAACTCCGTATATCTCGACCCTGACCGAGCATAAACAAATGGACGTCAGTGACGTCCGACTGGGCGATTACAGTTTTAAAAAGCCATCCTACAATCTGGCCCAGTCCGCCACTGGCGCTGATATGAGTTATCAGCGCGGTGACTATGAGCACTTTGACCATCCGGGACGATTTAAAGACGACCCCAGCGGTCAGGCGTTTACGCAAATCCGTCTTGAAGCCTTGCGCCGACATGCGCATACCTTCAGCGGTAAAAGTAATGAGGCGCAACTTCAGGCCGGGAAGCGCTTTGATTTGATGGAGCACTTGGATGGTGAGATGAATCGCAATTATTTGCTGATTCAGGTGACGCATCAGGGCAGTCAGCCGCAAGCGCTGGAAGAATCCGGTGGCAGCGGTGCCACCACGTACGCCAACCAGTTTGCTGCGGTGGGCGGTGATCAGGTGTGGCGCATGACCCCCCGCAACAAACCCATTCTGAAATTCCCGACCATGGCGAAAGTGGTCGGCCCTGACGGTGAAGAAATCTACTGCGATGAGCATGGTCGGGTGAAAGTGCACTTTTCTTGGAACAGAAAGGCGTGGGATAGATACGGCAGCTCAAATGAGCAAAGTTCTTGCTGGTTACGTGTCACACAAGGTTGGGCCGGCGCGCAATATGGCATGATGGCCGTACCGCGCATCGGGCATGAAGTGGTGGTGCATTTCCTCAATGGCGACCCCGATCAGCCAATCATTACCGGTCGGACTTACAACGCCAATAATGTGACGCCGTATCCGTTACCGGAGCACAAAACCAAGACCGTGATCCGCACCGAAACTCACCAAGGCGAAGGTTATAACGAACTGAGTTTTGAAGATCAGTCGGGCAGCGAGAAAATCTATCTCCATGCGCAAAAAGATACCGACACGCTGGTCGAAAACGACGCGACCACGCATATCAAGCATAACCAAAGTACCACCATCGACAATGACCGTTACAGCCATATCAAGGTCAACGATCACCACACCGTCAGCGGTGAAGCGCGCACCAAAATCGCCAAAAGCCAGACACTGATGATTGAAGGCGAATTACATGTGAAAGCCGGTAAAGTGTGGGTCAATGAAGCCGGTACAGAAATCCACATCAAAGCCGGTGAGCATGTCGTTATTGAAGCGGGTAACGAAATCACCCTCAAAGCCGGTGGCAGCTTCGTTAAAGTTGATCCGTCCGGTGTTTCCCTCAGCGGTGCCGGGGTGAACCTCAACTCCGGTGGCAGTGCCGGGAGTGGCAGTGGGTTTAGCGGCGAGAACGTGATTCTGCCGCACCTGTCAGCCAAGGCGACTGCCGGTCAAAAGGCTACTTATTTTTCGAAACAAGCCACATTGACCACGGCTGATGCTGTGGTGAAAACTCAGATGCCAAACAGGGTGAAAGAAAACAGCGCCATGAACATCACCGAAGACAGCACGGATGTTGCGGCGAGTGCTTCAGCAGGTTCGGGAGAGCCCGTAAAGGTTGACCCGGAGAATATGTACTGGCCCAACTATGACTTTATTCACCATCGGGAGATTGCGGTGGAATATACGCAGAAGGCGGTAGACCTAGCGGTGCTGTCGCTCGAAGAGGCGGAAGAGTTTGCCAATAATTTGTGGCGGGAATACAACGGTAAAGATACGCTGGACAATACCAAGAAAGTTTGGGATGGTGCTGCCAACGCCCATGATGCATATCGACTGGCAAAAGGGTTGGGCGGCATGGGTGTCGTCGTGTACACCAAACCCTTCAACGGACGGGATTACGTGATTATCAAAGGGTACAAAAAGCATCTAAAAACCCTGATGAAAGGCAATCGCTGGCGCGCTAATAATCCGCAGGTAGTTCAACTCGGTCTGGGCACGAAAAACATGGCGAGAAACATGCTGCGAGTGGGGCTGGTGGTAGATATTATCTTCGCCGTTGCAATTAATGCCGTTGATTTTTTTGTTCATGATGAGAAAACCATGGCAGATTTAGTGGGTCGATCCGGTGTGGATATTGCCAAAGGGATGATCGCGACGGGGGCTGGTACTGTCGCGGCTGTGGTTGCAAGTGTTTATAGTGCTCCATTAATAGCTGTGGGATGTATTTTCGCCGGAGTCGGTTTTATTATTAGTGTCGGGCTTGACTGGGCTGATAATGAATGGGGGATTTCCGATGTGATTGTAGAAAAATTAAAAGAGGTCAATGAATGATAGTGAGAATCGCTGGGCTTGTATTTTTTGTGCTGATTTTAGGCGGAGATCTTTTATTGGCACCAAATCTATTACTTCCATTTCAACCTCTTGAAGCAAGGATCCGTCTTCTGGCATATACGAATTTTGTCGCTATCGCTGCTGTTATTCCATTAGTCGGTGGCGGTATATTAGTTGGTATTCACCAACTATTTCACCCAAGAAAAGATACAGGGGAGTATGTGACTGTATATCGCGGTGCTTGGATGAAGATTATGTGGGTCACGCTAGTTGTTACCATTGCTGCTATTTCTGCCCGTTTCTACCTTGGCTACAAAGTCGATCAAGCCGGATATGTAAAGTGCGTAAAAGAATCTCGCACTTCAGCAAAAAGTAGCTGGCGAGTCTATGCCAAATCAGAAAATTTATGTAAAGACTCTTCTGGGATTTATGGGGGGTAGATATTCTGTTTTGGGAGTTAAATGTGTATTCGGTGCCGTTCCCATTCAGAGTCTAAGCTATCTTTTAAAACGAGCCGCACTCGCGGCTCACTTTCTAACCAATCATCACCGCTCAGATGAAATCTTCTGCATCAGCAACTTTATGGTACCGACAATAAAGCGGTAGATATATTTGTTCATGATGAGAAAACCATGGCAGATTTAGTGGGTCGATCCGGTGTGGATATTGCCAAAGGGATGATCGCGACGGGGGTTGGGACTCTTGTTGCTGTTGGAGTTAGTGCAATGGGATTTCCGTTAATTGCAGTAGGAGGCGCTTTTGCTGTGGTAGGGTTCTTAGCTAGTCTCGGGTTAGACTGGATAGATAATGAGTGGGGAATATCTGATTTATTGGTAGAGAAATTGAAGGAAATTGACTAATGATTTTGAGAATTTCATTTGTTTTATTCATGGTACTGTTCTTAGGTGGAATCGCTGCATTAGGAATATTTTCATCTTTACTTTTACCTTTTCAACCACTAGATGATCGTGTTCGATTGATATCATACATAAATTATATAGCTGTTGCTGCCGCGATCCCACTCTTAGGAGGATTAACATTAGTGGTCATACATCAACTATTTCACCCTAAAAAAGATATTAGTGAATATGCAGAAGCTTATCACAGCGTTGGGATGAAGATTATGTGGGTCACGTTAGCAGTTGTTATCGTTGCTATTCCTGCCCGTTTCTACCTCGGCTACAAAGTCGATCAGGCCGGATATGTAAAGTGTGTAAAAGAATCTCGCACTTCTGCCAAGAGTAGTTGGCGAGTCTATGCCAAATCAGAAAGTTTATGTAAAGACTCTTCTGGGATTTATGGGGGATAGACAAAGGCAACGGTGTTGAAAGGTTATCGGGCCCCATAAATGTTACCTTCCCAGCCTCCGGCCCCAAATTTTGACGCACAATTACGTTCTGCGATTTCAGAGGCATTGGCGTCCTGTGCGCCAGTTCATCTTTCAGAGATGAAAGACGAACCAGAAAATCTTTTTTGTTTGGCTGAGGCGAGCGTTGTCCAGAACCTGCTTTTACGGGCGTCCTGCCCGGAAAAGCCTAACCATTCTTCCATGAATGGTTTTCTTGGTTGAGAGGCTCATTTGAGTTGAGTGAAACATTCTAAAAGCCAATTTGAACGATGATCTCAGGGTAAAATTCATGGATGAATTTTTAGCTTTTCGTGAGCAGGAGCGAATAAAAGCGCCCCGGTCAGCGTCCACGAACAAACCGTTCTTTTGGGTACTTTTGGAACGCCAAAAGTATCTGGGGCGCGTGCATCAGATGCCGCAGAAATTAATAAACTCATTGCGCACCAAATCACTACACCTCAATTTTCAACATTCCCAGCCTCCGGCCCCAAATTTTGACGCACAATTACGTTCTGCGGTTTCAGAAGCATTGGCGTTCTGTGCGCCAGTTACTCTTGCCAAGATGCAAGAGTCACCAGAAAATCTTTTCTGTTTTGGCTTGGTTACGTGTTGTCCAGAACCGCCTTTTAAGTGCATCCATGCCCTGAAAAGCCTAACCATTCTTCCATGAATGGTTTTCTTGGTTGAGGGGCTCATTTGAGTTGAGTGAAACATTCTAAAAGCCAATTTGAACGATGATCTCAGGGTAAAATTCATGGATGAATTTTTAGCTTTTCGTGAGCAGGAGCGAATAAAAGCGCCCCGGTCAGCGTCCACGAACAAACCGTTCTTTTGGGTACTTTTGGAACGCCAAAAGTATCTGGGGCGCGTGCATCAGATGCCGCAGAAATTAATAAACTCATTGCGCACCAAACCGCTGCACCTCAATTTTCAACCTTCCCAGCCTCCGGCTCTCCAGATTTGACGCACAATTGAGTTTTTCGGTTTCAGGGATATTGGTGTTCTGTGCGCCAGTTCATCTTTCAGAGATGAAAGACGAACCAGAAAATCTTTTTTTGTTTGACTGAGTCGAACGTTGTCCAGAACCTGCTTTTACGGGCGTCCTGCCCGGAAAAGCCTAACCATTCTCCCGGAATGGTTTTCTTGTTTCAGCGACTGATTTGAGTTGAGTGAAACATAGCAAAAAGCCAATTTGGTCACAGGACTCAGGGTGAAAAACCAGGACGATTTTTCAGGATTGCTTGAGCAGGAGCGAATCAATCCGACCCGGCCAGCGTCCACGAACTAAACCGTTCTTTTGGGTACTTTTGGAACGCCAAAAGTATCTGGGGCGCGTGCATCAGATGCCGCAGAAATTAATAAACTCATTGCGCACCAAACCGCTGCACCTCAATTTTCAACCTTCCCAGCCTCCGGCCCCAAATTTTGACGCACAATTACGTTCTGCGATTTCAGAGGCATTGGCGTCCTGTGCGCCAGTTCATCTTTCAGAGATGAAAGACGAACCAGAAAATCTTTTTTGTTTGGCTGAGGCGAGCGTTGTCCAGAACCTGCTTTTACGGGCGTCCTGCCCGGAAAAGCCTAACCATTCTTCCATGAATGGTTTTCTTTGTTCAGAATTTTATTTGAATTCAGAGAAACATATACAAAGCCAATAGGAGCGATGTACTCAGGGTAAAAATTCATGGATGAATTTTAAGCTATCCCTTAACAAAAAGGCTGAGCAGGAGCGAATAAAAGCGACCCTGATCATGTGCGCTGAAGTCAAACTCAAGGCACTTTTGGGGACTTTTGCTGCTGGGCAAAAGTCTCTGGGGCGCTTTCGGAGATGCTATTGATATCGGCAAAAGTAATCGCGCACCAAACTGCTGCACCTCAATTTTCAACCTTCCCAGCCTCCGGCCCCAAATTTTGACGCACAATTACGTTTTCCGATTTCAGAGGCATTGGCGTCCTGTGCGCCAGTTACTCTTGCCAAGATGCAAGAGTAACCAGAAAATCTTTTCTGTTTTGGCTTGGTTACGGGTTGCCCAGAACTAGCTTTTACAGGCGTCCTGCCCGAAAAAGCCTAACCATTCTTCCATGAATGGTTTTCTTGGTTGAGGGGCTCATTTGAGTTGAGTGAAACATTCTAAAAGCCAATTTGAACGATGATCTCAGGGTAAAATTCATGGATGAATTTTTAGCTTTTCGTGAGCAGGAGCGAATAAAAGCGCCCCGGCCAGCGTCCACGAACTAAACCGTTCTTTTGGGTACTTTTGGAACGCCAAAAGTATCTGGGGCGCGTGCATCAGATGCCGCAGAAATTAATAAACTCATTGCGCACCAAACTGCTGCACCTCAATTTTCAACCTTCCCAGCCTCCGGCCGCAAATTTTGACGCACAATTACGTTCTGCGATTTCAGAGGCATTGGTGTTCTGTGCGCCAGTAACTCTTGCCAAGATGCAAGAGTAACCAGAAAATCTTTTTTGTTTGGCTAAGGCGCGCGTTGTCCAGAACCTGCTTTTACGGGCGTCCTGCCCGGAAAAGCCTAACCATTCATCCGTGAATGGTTTTCTTATTTCAGTGGCTGATTTGAATTGAGTGAAACATTCTAAAAGCCAGTTTGATTGATGCACTCAGGATGAAATTTAAACCATTTAGACCTTCTTTTTTTGCCCTTAAAAAATAACCAATAAAAACAGTAAGATACAGGAGGGCGATTTTAACAAGGTAAAAAAGGGTTTTTGCCGCTAACCTCTTGCCAGTGCTTATTTTTTCGTGATATGTTCATTGTTCACTGCCGCATAGGCAGCTTAGAAAGCAATGTGGGAGAGCATATAAACATTTTTTTTGTTCACTGCCGCATAGGCAGCTTAAAAAGAATTATGAACCGCTTATCAGAAATGCAATCTCATGCATTTCACCAACAATCACCTCTGGTATGATGAGTTGAGATGATTGCTTGAGGCAAACCTATGGATGACCTTTCTCCCTCAGACTTAAAAACCATCCTGCATTCTAAACGTGCCAATATGTATTACTTGGAATATTGCCGGGTGATGCAAAAAGACGGACGCGTGCTGTATCTCACCGAATCGAAAAAAGAAAACCTCTATTACAACATCCCCATTGCCAATACCACGGTATTACTGCTTGGTAATGGCACATCCATTACGCAGGCAGCCATGCGCATGTTATCTCAGGCTGGCGTGTTAGTTGGGTTTTGTGGCGGTGGCGGGACGCCACTGCATATGGCGACAGAAGTTGAATGGTTTACCCCGCAAAGTGAATATCGCCCGACCGAATATCTGCAAGGCTGGCTCGCTTTTTGGTTTGATGATGCAAAACGCCTTGATGTTGCCAAACAATTTCAAAATGCCCGTATTGACTACTTACAGTCGGTATGGTCGAAAGATCGTGAATTAAAAAGCCATGGCTTTGTCTTTCAGGATGAGGCCATCCAAACCGCTTTAGCCACTTTTCATCAGCGGACCGATAAAGCGACCCAAACCGCAGAATTACTGCTGACCGAAGCTCAACTGACCAAGGTACTATACAAATACGCTGCCAATAATACCGGGCTGAAAAACTTTACCCGTCAACATGATTCCACCACGCTTGCCAATGATTTTCTTAATCATGGTAACTATTTAGCGTATGGCTTGGCGGCCAGTTGTTTATGGGTGTTGGGGATCCCACATGGGTTTGCGGTGATGCATGGTAAAACCCGACGTGGGGCGCTGGTGTTTGATGTGGCTGATTTGATTAAAGATGCGGTGGTGCTGCCATGGGCATTTGTCTGTGCCAAAGAAAATGCAACTGAGCAAGAGTTTCGTCAGCAAGTGCTGCAAGCTTTTATCGATCATCAATCGATGGCCTTGATGTTTAATACCATCAAAGCCATTGCTTTGGGGGAATCTGTTCAGTCAGGAGACCCCGCATAATGATGGTGACCTTTGTCTCTGAGTGCGAAAAGAATGCCCTCAAGAAAACCCGCCGTGTTTTAGATGCATTTGCTGATCGAATCGGTAACAACACTTGGCAAACTTTGATCACCGAAGATGGCTTACAAACCGTAAGAAAAATGCTCAAACAGACCGCCAGTCGCAGTACCGCGGTGAGTTGTCATTGGATTCGCAGCCGCTCTCGGAGTCAACTGCTATGGGTGGTGGGTAATCGGGCTCAGTTTAATTTAGACGGTCTGGTCGCGGTGAACCGCACCTCACTCAACCTTGAACACCGCGAATGGGAATCCGGCTGGTATTTGCATGAAATAGTGGCCTTAGCCAGCGCAGTCGCGGGGCTGTTTCATGATTTTGGTAAAGCGAATGCATTGTTCCAACACAAGCTACAAGGGACAACGCAGCACAAAGGAGAGCCGTATCGCCATGAATGGATCTCACTGCGCCTGTTTGAAGCGTTCACCAAAGGAAAAACCGACTCGGAATGGATCCAACAACTGGCGCAATTCACCGATCCCACAGTCGCAAAACAGTGGGATACCCAACTGACCCAAGCGATGTTTATCGATGCGCCGGATGCCCTGCAAAATCCGTTTGCTCAATTCGCACCTTTTGCCAAACTCATCGCATGGTTGGTGGTGTCACATCACCGGTTACCGAAAAATAATGACCGCGCTAAGCCCGTGAATATTGAGGAAATGGCGGGCTGGTTAGACAAAGATTTTGATTGTCATTGGAATTCTCCCAACGCGCTGGACCTGTCTCAATATAGTCCACAAGCCTTGCAAGAGAATTGGACATTCCCCCATGGTACACCGATGCTCAGCCGGACTTGGCAAAGAAAAGCCGCCAAGCTGGCGCTGCGTTTGCAAAAGACCCCATTACTCGTAAGCAGTCCGATCCCTTGGTTCGAACAGCGTTTTGTCAGTCACATGGCGCGCTTATCACTGATGTTGGCCGATCATTACTATTCCTCTCTCAGTTTGGCCGAGGGCAAAACCGCGTGGCAAGATCCGGCTTATCAAGCCGTTGCCAATACCGACCGACCATCTGCGCATGACTCAAGCACCGTGCCGAAGCAGCAATTAGATGAACACAATATTGGTGTCTGTGTGAATGCGCAGCGATTTGCCCGCAATTTACCCGCACTGAAATACACCTTACCGGCCATTACCCAACATCGGATCTTCTCTAAAAGTGCCGGTATTGAAAAATACCGCTGGCAAGATAAAGCTTATGCCAAGGCTAAAATCATTGCGAAAGCCACGGAGCGGCAAGGTTTTTTTGGTGTGAATATGGCCTCCACCGGCTGTGGTAAAACCATTGCTAATGCCCGTTTTATGTATGGGCTGGCGGATGAGCGGGAAGGGTGCCGGTTCTCGGTGGCGTTAGGGTTAAGGACTTTAACACTGCAAACCGGTGATGCTTACCGTGATTTATTAAAACTGGGTGATGACGATCTGGCGGTTCTGATTGGCTCGCAAGCCGTACAGGCACTGCATCAACTGAATCATAGCGCGACCAATCATGGCAGTGAATCGGCAGAAGATTGGTTTGAACAGTTGTTCATTCACTATGAAGGGCAAATTTACGATGGCCGACTGAAGCACTGGCTCAGCGCCAGCCCAAAATTAGAACAACTGGTCAGTGCGCCGATTCTGGTTAGCACGATTGATCACCTTATGCCCGCAACCGAAAGCCAACGTGGTGGCAAACAGATCGCACCGATGCTGCGATTACTCACCGCCGATTTAGTGCTGGATGAGCCGGATGATTTCGGTTTAGAAGATCTGCCCGCTTTGTGCCGTTTGGTGAACTGGGCCGGAATGCTTGGTTCACGGGTTTTGTTGTCCTCCGCCACTTTGCCGCCTTCGTTAATCAAAACCTTATTTGATGCCTACCAAGCAGGCCGTAAGCAATACAATCAGGCGCAATTTGCCGACCAAAAACAGCCCCCGATTTGGTGCGGCTGGATTGATGAATTCACCACGCACACCCAAGAAATCACGCAACTCAGTGATTTTACTGCCATGCATCGCCAATTTGTGGATAAACGTGTCACCAAGCTGAGCAACAACGATCTGCCACTCCGCCAAGGGAAGATTGTCACGGTTGAGCCGCTTACTCTCACCGATTCTATGCAGCGCTCAGAACGTCATCACGCGATTTACGATCATGTGGCTCACACATTATATGAGCAGATTCATCAGTTACATCAGGCGCACACTGTCGAAGCGCCAAACGGTAAACGAGTTTCACTGGGGGTGATTCGGATGGCGAATATCAACCCGATGGTGGCTACCGCACAGGCGCTCACGCAGTTACAACCCCTGCCGAATTTTAGAATCTGCTACTGTGTGTATCACGCACAGTTTCCACTGGCACTCCGTTCCGACAAAGAGCACAAACTAGACCGGATTCTTGATCGTCACGATCCCGAAGCATTATGGCAATATCCCGAAGTCAAACACGTTTTAGAGACCGCCAGCGAAGAGAACATCGTTTTTGTGGTGCTCGGCACGTCAGTGGTCGAAGTCGGGCGCGATCATGACTACGACTGGGCGATTGCAGAACCCAGCTCGATGCGGGCGCTGATTCAGTTGGCCGGGCGGATTCAACGTCATCGCCGGCAAATCCCGACACAACCGAATCTCATGGTACTCAATCAAAATATCAAAGCGCTGAAAGGTGAGTCGGTGGCGTATTGTCATCCGGGCTTTGAAAGCAAAGCGCTGCCTTTGGCCTGTCATGATATCTCTGAATTGCTGCAAGGTGAGTTGGCCCATATCTCAGCGATAACACGCGTGAAAGAACCTGATTTTGGATTTGTTGACCTACAAATTGATCAAAGCAAAGGGGAAAGGTTCGCCACACCCGTTCAGCGATTGACCGTGCAAGAACACCGCGCGCTGCGCTTTGCATTAACCCGTTTAGACCGAGAGAAAATCCCGCTCGCGTATCAGTCAAACAAAGAAGCCTGTTTGTGGTGGGCTCAACCCCATGCGATGTGGAACGCCGAGTTTATACGACAAACCGAGTTTCGCAAATCCGCACCACAGGAGCCGTTTGTGTTGCGCTGTGATGAAGAAGAACAGCTTGAGTGGTGCCAACTGGATACGTCATGTCAACCGTATCGGTATGTCTCTCAATCTACGCGCTTTCACACCGTTGAGTTGCAAATGGCACCGGGCTGTCAGTGGTGGTTCACACCCTCTCCGCTTGATATTTATACGCAGTTCGCGGAACAGTTTGGCCAGCCATTGACCCGAATTAGCAGCCGGTTGGGAGAAATACAACTGCGTACCGGCAAACAAGATCAAACCATTGAGTGGGCTTGGCATGAGCAACTCGGTGTGTTTCAACCAGAAAATCAATAAGGAAGGCGAATGGACGAAACATTAAGTGCCGCAATCGCGGCATATATCGAACAGCGCAAACAGACCAAGCTTGAGCCGTTGCAAAAAGCGCTCAATAAAGCGCTGGCGCAAAGCGATGACCCGGTCGCCATTGCACAGGCGCAAGCTGAATATCATGAAAAGGCGGAGCCCATTGAAACGGCTTATGATCCGGTGACTTGGTTAACCGATGCGGCATCCAAGGCTAATAAAATATCAGTAGCAACACATGTTCCTAAATTTACTCACAGTAGCGCCAAAGCAAGTAGTGTTATTGTTGTTCCTGAAAATAATGGTACAAGTAAATATCTGACTACATCTTCTTTAAAAGAGGTTTTGTTAGATTTCAGTGTTTCTGACGCTAAACTATTACCAATTGCTGGGCTATTACAACTTGAAGTCAATGGAGAATCACTACTAACTCAAGTTCGAGAAAATACCATTGACGCACTAGCAGAATTTACTCAGGATGCCGCTTTATTAAAATCATGGCTACTTGGTTTTAGTCAAGCTCTTAGTGACGATGTAATTACATCTCACACATTAATGAAACAAGTTTATTTCCCGATCAATTCAAGTTTGACTCAGGAATATCACTTACTCTGTCCAATTTATTCATCAACATTGGCTGATAACTTGTTTAATAAAATTCGTCGATCTCGTTTTGGTGACTCTATAGACATTCGTGATGCTCGCAAAAAGGGACTTTACGATAGCCGTATAGATATAAGTTTTCCCGCTACTGCTGTACAAAAATTCGGAGGAGATAATGCTCAAAACGTATCTCAACTGAATAGTAAACGCTACGGCCAAGGCTTTTTACTCAATTGCGCACCGCCGACTTACCAAACGCAAACCAAACCACCGCTTCATCATCTCTCAATGTTTAATCGTCAATTTGGGTACCGGACCGCGACGTTAGTGCGTGAATTCAAAGCCTTTCTGGCCGGTTTGACCGAGCGTGATTGCAACTTTAAAACCCGCTATCAACGTGACTACCATTATGTCAAACCGATGATTGATAGCTTGTTGAATTACATCGCTGATATCCAAGCGATTCCCGATAGCGCCGGTTGGACTCACTCACCGGAGTGCAACATGAAACGCGCTCATCAACTGTGTTTAGATATTCATAACCCAGACAGCGCTTTTCAGCGTGAACGGGAGCAAGGCGATTGGTTAGCCGTAGTGGCGAATGATTTTGCGCATTGGCTGTTACGCCAGTCAGACAACAAACAGGCATACCTGCTCGGGGATGTCGAACAGCGCTATTTTAAAAAACTGTGCTTCAATGAATTACGGGCTTTTGAACGGATGAACATCGTACCAGAGGAGCATCACGCATGAAGCATTATCTCTTATTGAAAAAAATAGCGGTGCAAAATGCCAACGCGATTGCCGGGCTGACGTATGGCTTTCCGGCGATCACCAATTTTTTAGGCTTTGCCCATGCTTTATCACGCCAATTATCGCAACAGCTCGCGGTGAATTTAGGCGGTGTAGCGGTGATCAGCCATAAAAATACGGTTCATGCCCGTCAGCCTTCAGGGTGGGGGGATTACGTCTTTGCTTTAACGCGTAATCCGCTTACTCAGCAAGGTAACACGGCGCCAATCAACGAAGAAGGGCGAATGTCGATGCAAATTTCCCTGTTGATTGAAATCGAGGGGATCAGCGGTGGTGACAGACAAACGGAACAGACGCTGATTGATGCATTGAAAACACGGGTCCCGTCGATGCGTTTAGCCGGCGGGCAGATCACCCATATAGAAGACTATCAGTTATTAACCAGTGCGCACCAACAGCAGCACGCATTACGTCGGTTGATGCCGGGGTTTGTACTGATCGACCGCCACGATTATTTAGCCCGGCATTTTGCCCGGTTACAGCAGCAAGACCCGACTCTCACTTTAATGGATGCCTGGTGTGATTTTGCGACGCTGAAATACCGGGCAATCCCGCGGGAAGATGAGGCGCATTCAGCAAGCAGCGAGACGCAACAAAAGGCGGTCTGGCAATATCAACCCAAACCGGAACCCGGTTATTTAGTCCCGATTGCAACAGGATATTGCGCAATTTCTGAATGCTATGCGCCGGGCAAAGTCGCTCATGTGCGTGATAGCTCTGTCCCGGTCGCATTCGCTGAAACGGCTTATTCCGTCGGCGAGTGGCTCAGTGTGCACCGTTTACAAGAGATACAGCAAGGGATCTGGCGTTACCACCATGATGACTCTTGGTATTTAGCGAGAGGCGGTCTGGTCGCGCAGATGGTTATCCCTCAACCAGATGAATATGACAATCAAGCAATTGTTCCACAAAATTTACTGGATTAACAAGGACATAAAATTATGGCTGATCAAAAATTAAAAACTCCCTCCGTACTGGCATTTGAAGCGAAACTGATTCCGTCTGATGCCTTAATGTTTGCCGGCAACTGGGCGCAAAATGAATGGTCACCAATTATGGTGGGCGAAAAATCTGTGCGCGGCACGATTTCCAACCGTTTAAAAAATGCGCTGGCGAATGACCCTGCCAAGTTGGATGCTGAGGTAGCAAAAGCAAACTTACAAACCGTCGATACAGCGGCATTACCTCATCATGCCGACACCTTGAAACTGGTTTTTTCACTGCGTGTGCTGGGTGGGCTAGATGTGCCTTCAACCTGTAACGATCCTGACTACCAACGCGCGCTGGCGGATAAAGTTCATCATTACCAGACAGAGACTGCATTCAAAGAATTAGCACAACGCTATGCGCTCAATATTGCCAATGGCCGTTTTCTCTGGCGCAACCGGGTCGGTGCTGAGAATGTCCGTGTGGTCGTTGACGTTGCCGGAGAAAGCTTCACCTTTAACAGTGATGAATATGATTTGCGCGTTTTTGAAACCAGCGAGCAAGTCGATCAATTAGCTGCGCTGATTCAGCAAGGTTTACAGGGTGATACTGTCTTTTTGAAAATTGCAGCTTATACCAAACTGGGGGAAGGTCAGGCGGTTTTCCCGTCTCAGGAGCTGGTCATGGGCGGTGGCAAAGGGGATAAAAGCAAGTTCCTTTATCAGTTAGACGGTCAGGCCGCGATGCACTCGCAAAAAATCGGCAATGCCTTGCGCACCATCGATACATGGCATTCAGCCGTCGATGAAGTGGGCCCGATAGCGGTAGAACCATATGGTTCGGTCACGAACCGCGGCGCAGCTTACCGCCAGCCGAAAGAAAAAATGGATTTCTACAAACTGCTTGATAGTTGGATGTTAAAAGATCAGACACCGGCAATCGAACAACAACATTACATTATGGCGATGCTGATTCGTGGCGGGGTCTTTGGCGAATAAGGGCAGGGTATGAAATATTATCAAGACATTACCTTACTGCCGGATGCTGAGATCTCTCTCGGCTTTATCTGGGAGAAAGTTTATCAACAAATACACTTGATGCTGGTGGCGCATAAAAACGGCGCTGATGTCTCTGATATCGGGGTCAGCTTTCCGGCTTATGGCGATCAAGCGTTTCCGTTAGGCAATCGGTTAAGGCTGTTTGCTGAAAATGAATCGCAGCTGAGCCGTGCCAGTGTGGCGCAATGGCTACAGCGTTTGCGTGACTATGTCCACATTAAATCGATCAAACCGGTGCCAAATGATGTGACGGAATACGCGTGTTTTTCTCGCTGTAATCCTAAATCGCAACAGCAGCGTTTAAAACAGCTCGACCGCAGAGTCGCCTGTTTATCACAAAAACACAGGGTTGATGAAACCGTGATGCGGGCAGAATTACTCAAATCAGTGCAGCAACAGACGGGGAAAAGTAAATTACCCTATATTCACGTGCAAAGCTTATCGACGCCCGCTGAAGGTCAGTCGTACCATAAATTTATGCTGTTTATTCAATGTGATAAATCAGAGATCGCGCCAAATCATCGTAATGGTTTTACGTGTTATGGCTTGAGTTCGAAAGCAAAGGAGCAATCAACGTTTGTGCCGTGGTTTTGACCTTTATTTTCAGAGGTTAGACCCTTTATTTTTTGCTCTTTAAAAATATCAATGAAAACAATAAGCTACAGAGCGGTGTTTTGAACAAGGTTAAACAGGGTTTTTCTGGCTAACACCTTGCTGTGGCTTATTTTTTCGTGATATGTTCATTGTTCACTGCCGCATAGGCAGCTTAGAAATACCGCTTCACTCAACTTTTCTTTCGTATCACGTTCACTGCCGCATAGGCAGCTTAGAAATTCACGCTTAGTGGCACCGTACTGATGGAAACGTTCACTGCCGTATAGTGGGTAAGCAGAACTATTGCTTTGAATTGAATCGCATTTTTCCCAGTAATATGCGTAAAGTGAGGGTTGATGGTGTTCTTTGTCAGCCCCTTCTTTTATGCTAACCTCATTCATCCACAACCAGCCCCATGCCACGACTATGAAAACAACCCTCGATCATCTTCCCGAATATAAACAGCGTGAGCTGGCGACAATCTCAACGATTCTGCGTGACACGTTAGATGATTATCTGCAAGGCAAAACGGGCAGTAAAAGTGAGTTTCGTATACTGAAAATCATCCTGTTTGGCAGCCATGCCAAGGGGAATTGGGTCAGTGATCCGGTCAATGGCTATATCAGTGATTACGATATTCTGGTGATCGTCAATAAAGCAGCGTTGGTTGAAGATTATGTGGTCTGGCAGTGTGCCGAAGAGCAAATTGATCGAAAAGTGAAATCGGCCCCATTGGGTTTGATTGTGCATGATTTGAACGAAGTGAATAATCGACTGCAACAGGGTCATTATTTCTTTAAAGATATTCGCGAAGAAGGGATAGAGCTATTTGCCGCGACGCCGAAACCACTGGCGGAGCCGGGTGATCTGACTGAGGACGAAAAACGGGAAATCGCCCGTAAGCATTATGAGCAGTGGATAAAAAGTGCTACCGAAAGCATTAGAATGTTTCACCATGCTTTTAATGACTTGATGCTTAATGAAGCAGCCTTCAACCTGCATCAGGCAACGGAGCGTCTTTTTGCCTGTACATTGCTGACTTGTACCAACTACCTGCCGAAGTCCCACAATATTGAAAAATTGGGGAAATTGTGTGCACAAATTGATCCGGTCTTTGCTGAGATTTTCCCGATGGACAATAAATTTCACCGTCGTAGCTTCCGTCGTTTGCAACGGGCGTATATTGATGCGCGTTATTCAGCCCACTACGAAATCACCGAAGAAGAGTTGAATTATTTGGTGGCAGAGGTGCAGCGGTTACTGGGGTTGGTAGAGCGGGTTTGTCGGGAGAGGATTGGGGCTGAGCGCCCCTGATGAGGGCTGTATCTTTACTTTGATTTTTCCAGCCTCCGGCTCCGAAATTTGACGCACAATCTTGTTTTTCGATTTCAGAGGCATCGGTGCTCTGTGCGCCAGTTCATCTTTCAGAGATGAAAGACGAACCAGAAAATCTTTTTTGTTTGGCTGAGTCGAACGTTGTCCAGAACCCGCTTTTACGGGCGTCCTGCCCGGAAAAGCCTAACCATTCTTCCTTGAATGGTTTTCTTGGTTGGGTGGCTTATTTGAATTGAGAGAAACATTTTAAGAGCCGACTTGAACGATGCACTCAGGGTAAAAATTCAAGGATGAATTTTTAGCTTTTCGTGAGCAGGAGCGAATAAAAGCGACCCTGATTACGCGCACTGAAGTCAAACTCAAGGCACTTTTGGGGACTTTTGCTGCTGGGCAAAAGTCTCTGGGGCGCTTTCGGAGATGCCATTGAAATCGGCAAAAGTAATCGCGCACCAAATCACAGCACCTCAATTTTTATATCCAGCCTCCGGCTCTCCAGATTTGACGCACAATTACGTTCTGCGATTTCAGAGGCATGGGTACTCTGTGCGCCAGTAACTCTTGCCAAGATGCAAGAGTAACCAGAAAATCTTTTTTGTTTGGCTGAGTCGAACGTTGTCCAGAACCCGCTTTTACGGGCGTCCTGCCCGGAAAAGCCTAACCATTCTTCCTTGAATGGTTTTCTTGTTTCAGCGACTGATTTGAGTTGAGTGAAACATGACAGAAGCGAAAGCCAACTTTATCGATGCACTCAGGATGAAATTTAAACCGTTTAGACCTTCTTTTTTTGCCCTTAAAAAAGAACCAATAAAAACAGTAAGATACAGGAGGGCAATTTTAACAAGGTAAAAAAGGGTTTTTGCCGCTAACACCTTGCCAGTGCTTATTTTTTCGTGATATGTTCATTGTTCACTGCCGCATAGGCAGCTTAGAAATATCAATGCTTCGCACTCTGATTCACTGATGTGTTCACTGCCGCATAGGCAGCTTAGAAAGGATTGGAAACATTCGACACGACCTCCGTAATGTTCACTGCCGCATAGGCAGCTTAGAAAAGAAGCCGCTCGATGATGAAAAACGGCGTTATGTTCACTGCCGCATAGGCAGCTTAGAAAGTTAATCTTAACTTTGCTTCCGTTGGCGACGAGTTCACTGCCGCATAGGCAGCTTAGAAACGCATGAAGCGCCGCCAACCAAAGGCATTCTTGTTCACTGCCGCATAGGCAGCTTAGAAATCTGTGAAGGTTAAGTCGAACACTACCCTATTGTTCACTGCCGCATAGGCAGCTTAGAAAAGTTGATTCAGTGTTTCAATACTGTCTACCCCGTTCACTGCCGCATAGGCAGCTTAGAAATTTCTAGATTTGATTGTGCAGATATCTACTGTGTTCACTGCCGCATAGGCAGCTTAGAAATGCTAAAACGCCACTCACGGCATCGCCTGTTGCGAGTTGAGTGAAACATTGAATCAACAAAGCTCAATTGATCGATGCTCTCAGGGTGAAAAATCATGGAAGATTTTTCAGGATTGCCTGAGCAGGATGCGAATCAATCCGACCCTGATTACGTGCGCTGAACTCAAAAAGATGCTTTTGGTTACTTTTGACATCTATCAAAAGTAACTGGGGCGCATTCGGAGATGGTAATGAAATCGGCAAAAGTAATCGCGCACCAAATCACTGCACCTCAATTTTTATATCCCCAGCCTTCGGCCCCAAATTTTGACGCACAATCAGCCTAACCATTCTTCCGTGAATGGTTTTCTTATTTCAGCGACTGATTTGAGTTGAGTGAAACATGACAGAAGCGAAGCCAACTTTATCGATGCACTCAGGATGAAATTTAAACCATTTAGACCTTCTTTTTTTGCCCCTAAAAAATAACTAATAAAAACAGTAAGATACAGGAGGGCGATTTTAACAAGGTAAAAAAGGGTTTTTGCCGCTAACCTCTTGCGAGTGCTTATTTTTTCGTGATATGTTCATTGTTCACTGCCGCATAGGCAGCTTAGAAAGGAAAGTAAGGGGGCGTTATGGCCTTGAGTAAGTTCACTGCCGCATAGGCAGCTTAGAAACCGATATGATCCAGCTCTGGGCCTTTGGCATAGTTCACTGCCGCATAGGCAGCTTAGAAAACTAAGGTGGCCGATTCGCGGCGAACCCTTGAGTTCACTGCCGCATAGGCAGCTTAGAAATCTTCGTGACTAAACTCGCGATCATCAATCTGGTTCACTGCCGCATAGGCAGCTTAGAAAGTTCCGTTATTAGATTTTGTAAATTGAATTGCGTTCACTGCCGCATAGGCAGCTTAGAAAGATCAGAGGATGCAATCCGTTGATATTGGCTCGTTCACTGCCGCATAGGCAGCTTAGAAATGCTAAAACGCCACTCACGGCACCGCCTGTTGCGAGTTGAGTGAAACATTGAATCAACAAAGCTCAATTGATCGATGCTCTCAGGGTGAAAAATCATGGAAGATTTTTCAGGATTGCCTGAGCAGGATGCGAATCAATCCGACCCTGATTACGTGCGCTGAACTCAAAAAGATGCTTTTGGTTACTTTTGACATCTATCAAAAGTAACTGGGGCGCATTCGGAGATGGTAATGAAATCGGCAAAAGTAATCGCGCACCAAATCACCACACCTCAACTTTTATATCCCAGCCTTCGGCTCTCCAGATTTGACGCACAATTACGTTCTGCGGTTTCAGGGATATTGGTGCTCTGTGCGCCAGTTACTCTTGCCAAGATGCAAGAGTAACCAGAAAATCTTTTTTGTTTGGCTGAGGTGCGTGTTGTCCAGAACCTGCTTTTACGGGCGTCCTGCCCGGAAAAGCCTAACCATTCTTCCATGAATGGTTTTCTTGGTTGAGTGGTTTGTTTGAATTGAGGGAAACATTTTAAAAAGCCAGTTTGATTGATGCACTCAGGATGAAATTTAAACCATTTAGACCTTCTTTTTTTGCCCCTAAAAAATAATTAATAAAAACAGTAAGATACAGGAGGGCAATTTTAACAAGGTAAAAAAGGGTTTTTGCCGCTAACCTCTTGCGAGTGCTTATTTTTTCGTGATATGTTCATTGTTCACTGCCGCATAGGCAGCTTAGAAATTGTTCGGCAGTGGTGACGACGTCGAAGTCTCGTTCACTGCCGCATAGGCAGCTTAGAAAGAAATCAGATTCAGATACAGGCCTTCCGGTTTGTTCACTGCCGCATAGGCAGCTTAGAAATGCTAAAACGCCACTCACGGCACCGCCTGTTGCGAGTTGAGTGAAACATTGAATCAACAAAGCTCAATTGATCGATGCTCTCAGGGTGAAAAATCAGGACGATTTTTCAGGATTGCTTGAGCAGGATGCGAATCAATCCGACCCTGATTCGGTGCGTTGAACTCAAACCTTAGGCATTTTGGGGTACTTTTTCTGCCGTGAAAAAGTATCTGGGGCGCTTTCGGAGATGCTATTGAAATCGGCAAAAGTAATCGCGCACCAAATCACTACACCCCAATTTTCAACCTTCCCAGCCTCCGGCCCCAAATTGTGACGCACAATTGAGTTTTTCGGTTTCAGGGATATTGGTGCTCTGTGCGCCAGTTACTCTTGCCAAGATGCAAGAGTAACCAGAAAATCTTTTTTTGTTTAACTGAGTCGAACGTTGTCCAGAACCGCCTTTTACGGGCGTCCTGCCCGGAAAAGCCTAACCATTCTTCCATGAATGGTTTTCTTGGTTGAGTGGTTGATTCGAATGAAGTGAAACATTGAATCAACAAAGCTCAATTGATCGATGCTCTCAGGGTGAAAAATCAGGACGATTTTTCAGGATTGCCTGAGCAGGATGCGAATCAATCCGACCCTGATTACGTGCGCTGAACTCAAAAAGATGCTTTTGGTTACTTTTGACATCTATCAAAAGTAACTGGGGCGCATTCGGAGATGGTAATGAAATCGGCAAAAGTAATCGCGCACCAAATCACTGCACCTCAATTTTTATATCCCCAGCCTTCGGCCCCAAATTTTGACGCACAATCAGCCTAACCATTCATCCGTGAATGGTTTTCTTGTTTCAGCGACTGATTTGAGTTGAGTGAAACATGACAGAAGCGAAAGCCAACTTTATCGATGCACTCAGGATGAAATTTAAACCATTTAGACCTTCTTTTTTTGCCCCTAAAAAATAACTAATAAAAACAGTAAGATACAGGAGGGCGGTTTTAACAAGGTAAAAAAGGGTTTTTGCCGCTAACCTCTTGCGAGTGCTTATTTTTTCGTGATATGTTCATTGTTCACTGCCGCATAGGCAGCTTAGAAAACTGTACGCCGTCCGCGCCCGGGGTCAGTCCCGTTCACTGCCGCATAGGCAGCTTAGAAAATGATGTCCACCGAGGAAAAAGCCAACTTCATGTTCACTGCCGCATAGGCAGCTTAGAAAATTAGGGTGATGGTTAAATCCACATCTTTTATTGTTCACTGCCGCATAGGCAGCTTAGAAAAAACAAACCAGAAGAGGGGATCGGATAATGGCGTTCACTGCCGCATAGGCAGCTTAGAAAATGTCCAGTCGGTTAGTTTACCGTTTATGTATGTTCACTGCCGCATAGGCAGCTTAGAAATGCTAAAACGCCACTCACGGCGCCGCCTGTTGCGAGTTGAGTGAAACATTGAATCAACAAAGCTCAATTGATCGATGCTCTCAGGGTGAAAAATCATGGAAGATTTTTCAGGATTGCTTGAGCAGGATGCGAATCAATCCGACCCTGATTACGTGCGCTGAACTCAAAAAGATGCTTTTGGTTACTTTTGACATCTATCAAAAGTAACTGGGGGCGCTTTCGGAGATGCTATTGAAATCAGCAAAAGTAATCGCGCACCAAATCACCACACCTCAACTTTTATATCCCAGCCTTCGGCTCTCCAGATTTGACGCACAATCTTGTTTTTCGATTTCAGAGGCATGGGTGTTCTGTGCGCCAGTTCATCTTTCAGAGATGAAAGACGAACCAGAAAATCTTTTTTTGTTTGACGGCGTCGCATGTTGTCCAGAACCGTCTTTTACGGGCGTCCTGCCCGGAAAAGCCTAACTATTCATCTGTGAATGGTTTTCTTGGTTGAGTGGTTTGTTTGAATTGAGGGAAACATTTTAAAAAGCCAGTTTGATTGATGCACTCAGGATGAAATTTAAACCATTTAGACCTTCTTTTTTTGCCCCTAAAAAATAACCAATAAAAACAGTAAGATACAGGAGGGCAATTTTAACAAGGTAAAAAAGGGTTTTTGCCGCTAACCTCTTGCGAGTGCTTATTTTTTCGTGATATGTTCATTGTTCACTGCCGCATAGGCAGCTTAGAAATGGCGGCTAGAGTTGTTCAAAAAACAAACAGAGTTCACTGCCGCATAGGCAGCTTAGAAATCACAGACGTTTTGTAGACGGTAAAACCTTCTTGTTCACTGCCGCATAGGCAGCTTAGAAAATCACCAGCTAGGCGCTCATGTAAGTCTCTCTGTTCACTGCCGCATAGGCAGCTTAGAAAGGTACACAACATATAGGAATTATTACGATGGAGTTCACTGCCGCATAGGCAGCTTAGAAAACCCATGTGGAGGATTGGGAGCTGATCACCACGTTCACTGCCGCATAGGCAGCTTAGAAATGCTAAAACGCCACTCACGGCACCGCCTGTTGCGAGTTGAGTGAAACATTGAATCAACAAAGCTCAATTGATCGATGCTCTCAGGGTGAAAAATCATGGAAGATTTTTCAGGATTGCCTGAGCAGGATGCGAATCAATCCGACCCTGATTACGTGCGCTGAACTCAAAAAGATGCTTTTGGTTACTTTTGACATCTATCAAAAGTAACTGGGGGCGCATTCGGAGATGGTAATGAAATCGGCAAAAGTAATCGCGCACCAAATCACCACACCTCAATTTTCAACCTTCCCAGCCTCCGGCCCCAAATTGTGACGCACAATTACGTTCTGCGATTTCAGAGGCATCGGTGTTCTGTGCGCCAGTTCATCTTTCAGAGATGAAAGACGAACCAGAAAATCTTTTTTGTTTGGCTGAGGTGCGTGTTGTCCAGAACCTGCTTTTACGGGCGTCCTGCCCGGAAAAGCCTAACCATTCTTCCATGAATGGTTTTCTTTGTTCAGAATTTTATTTGAATTCAGAGAAACATATACAAAGCCAATAGGAGCGATGGACTCAGGGTAAAATTCATGGATGAATTTTTAGCTTTTCGTGAGCAGGAGCGAATAAAAGCGACCCTGATAACGCGCGCTGAAGTCAAACTCAAGGCACTTTTGGGGACTTTTGCTGCCGTGAAAAATGTGTCGGTTTATTATGTATATTGGTGCATTTGATCTAAAAACGCCGTTCAGGTTCTTTTTATTTCAATTCAATCGATTACTATGGTTGAACAGCGTTGAAAGTAAGGATTGCTCATGCGAAGGAAAACTGAAGACAAGTTCGGATCACTCCAAAATGCACTTGATGCTCCCCCGCGCAAAGCTTGGCAAACCTACCAATGTGAATTAGTCACGCCTATGTATGGCGGCGGTGTGGAAGCGGGCAAGGTCGATGAGAAAATGCCCATCCGAGCCAGTGCCATTCGTGGGCATTTGCGTTTTTGGTGGCGTATCGCCTGTGGCCCTTTTAATAGCCCCAAAGAGATGTTTGATAGAGAAACCGCGATTTGGGGTGGGATTGGTGATGATAAAGCCAAGTCCGAGCAGAAAGAGTCATCTGAGCCTGAAAAGTATGGCTCAACAAAAAGTAAAGTACAAATTCTAGTATCGAATGTTGTCTTCAAAGGTGAAGAAAAAGCTTTTGAATATGAAAAGAAGACAGACGGCAAATATAAACAGGTTCCAGCCTCTGAGACTGGTTATGCTTATGTGCTTTTTGCTTTGCAAGGGAAGTTACGTAAAGGGGCGACAGAGTTAGTCGAAGAAGCAAAAAACATAGCAAAATCAGGTTTGACTTTTGATTTAAATATCCATTTTAAAACACAAGGTAAACGTGCTTTAACACCAGAGCAGGTTGGTGAGGTACACGAAGCAATACGCTGGTGGGCAAGCTTTGGTGGCGTTGGCAGTCGAACACGTCGCGGTCTAGGTGCTGTTAAGGTGATTGGCGAGGGAATTACCCCAGTAACTCGTGATGAAGTGGAAGCAAAAGGTGGTGTATTAACTTTAGTCTCTCGAAATGGAAAGCCAGAGACTGATGCCCATGCTGTGGCGTGTTGGCGGTATGGTTGCGATAAGTTAAGAGATTTTCGTCAAGGCAAAAAAATAGGTCGTAATGAAGGGAGTAGTGACCCTAAACGCCCTGGTCAAAGCCGTTGGCCTGAACCTGATCAACTGCGTCGTTTTACGCAAGATTGGAAATTCAAGCATGACCCTAAACATGAAGCGGGTAATGTCTTTCCTCGTGCTGCCTTTGGTATGCCGATTATTTTTGATTTCAATGATAAGACGAGAAAAGAGCCTGACACTATGGTTCTACAACCTATCGATTCTGAACGAATGACAAGCCCTTTGATTTTGAGACCTTATAGAGATGGCGATCATTGGCGTGCCGCAGCGTTATTACTCCCTAACTGGAAAGAAGTGTTAGCTCAGCCATTAGAATTAATGCGGCCATCAGAGCATAAAAAATTAGATTACCAACCTAATCATTGGCCTATCTTACCAGAAGAACAGAATAAATTAGCGCAGCGTATAGAGCCAATGTGTGGCCGCGCCAATGACCCGCTCTCCGCCTTCCTCGATTACTTTAAAGAAGGAAATTAAGAATGGATTATTTAGTGGCTATCAGCATTGGCCCAGTACAAAGCTTGATCGAAGCGGGGCGGCGTAGCCAAGATTTATGGTGCGGTTCGTGGTTATTATCCGAAGTCTCACGGGCGGTGGCAGAGTTTTTAAAGGTACACCCCGCGGCAACGTTGATTTTCCCTGTTCTGGATGAAGTTGATTTAAAGCATAAGTATGAAGCCAATATTGCTAATGTGGTGCGTGCTGAAGTAAAAGGTGTCTCAAAAGAGGACTTGAGCGAACTAGTTGAAAACGCCAAAAAGGCGGCGAATCAGTGTGTTCAAAAGATTTTTGACGATACGTTGCAGAGCCTAGATTTCTCATTAAACCAAACGCGTTGGCAAGCCCAACAAGACGATGTACTGGAAGTCTTTGCCGCGTGGGTTGTCTTTACTGAACCTGACTATCAAACTGCATCAAAACGTTTAGGGCAGTTACTGCAAGCACGTAAACAAACCCGTAATTTTGCGCCAATAAAAGACAATGAAGATGGCTGGTTTAAATCCTCTCTGGATGGGGCTAACAATACCGTGCTGCATCAGACTCGATGGCAAAAGCTTGATCCCAAATCAGATGAGAAATTGATCCAAGCTTTAGGGCTAACCAAGGACGAAGATTTGGATGCTCTTGGTGTCGTGAAACGTAAAGCGGGTGATTCGGAGCAGTTTACGCCATTTAGCCGTATTGTTGCCCATAGTTGGATTCAGCATCTCAGCTCGGAGGCATTACAAGAGCTCAAACAGTTATACCAGCCATTACAAAAATTGGGAAAGGTAACCAAGGTCACAGGTAATGACGCTTGCTATGCGGCTTTCCCATATGATGGTGAGTATCTATTTAGTAGTCGTCTGGAACGAAGTGATATTGATCAAGAGACCCAAAAGCCACTGTTAAAATTTTTAGCAGAACAGGGAGAGCCTGTGTCTTATGGCGTGTTGCTAAAAGCGGATGGCGATCATATGGGAGACTTGCTCAAGGAAGCCAAAACACCTGGGCAATCCCGTGATATCTCTCGTTGTTTGCATGGATTTGCGACTCAAGTGCGCAGTACTGTTCGTCAGCACGGCGGTCACGCTATTTATACGGGTGGGGATGATGTATTAGCATTTTTACCATTGGCAACGGCTTTTGAATGTGCGCAAACATTGGCGCAAGACTTTAAGCAATGTATGGGTCAATTAGCAGAACAGTTAAACGTGGCGTGTCCAACTTTATCCGTAGGTTTAGCTATCGGCCATTTTGTACAGCCGATGCGTCAGTTAAGGCACCGAGCCATTGCAGCGGAAAAATTGGCAAAAGGGAATGAGCAGGCAAAACCGCGCAACGCGCTGGCGATCCAATTAGGCATTCGCTCGGGACATGAAATTGCATGGCGTTGTCGTTGGGATGACAAAGCTACGCTCACGGCCCTTAGTACGCTGAGCGATGCCTTTGCTGAAGGTCAATTGCCGAGCCGAATTATGCAAGAGGTGCGTGCCATGGCACAGCGTCTAGCTTGGGCCAAGGATCACCATGGCATTCAGCAAAGTGAATTTGAACGCATGCTTGATCGAGCGATGGAACAGGGCGGCGAAACCAAGATTAGCAGCGATACCAAAGCGCTATTGCGCCAATTAAGCCACAAACACTCGCTCTCAGAGCTGGCCAATTTACTGATTATTGCTCGCTGGCTATCTGCTAAAACCCATTCTGATATTCGAGGGAACGACTAATGAAGTATTACTTAATTAAACCCAAAGACCCTTTGGTGATTCGTTCCAGTCGTCCATTTGAAGAAATATCTGACGCTAAGGCGGCACGCTTTCCGCCACCGTCTACTGTTGCGGGGGCTATGCGTAATCTATACGCTCGCAGCCGTGACCTTCCACTTGATGCAGAATTGTTAAAGGTAGCCGTGACTGGCCCTTTAGCCGTGAAATTAAGCCTTGATGACACAGCGCCAAGTGAAAAAGATATTCTGGTGCCGAAGCCTGCCGATGTTCAGTATTTCTGTGAGCAAAAACAAAATGGCAAAAAATATCTAGTGCGTTCTGTGCCAACCCAATTGGATCAAGAGCAAGAAGGCTGTGATCTCCCTGATAGTGAATTAATGCCTTTGCTTCCCAGTGCAGAGAGTACGAACGGTAAGCCAGTCAATGGCCCTCAGTGGTGGTCTTTGAAGGATTTACAAGAATGGCGTCAGGGTAAAATGCTTACGTTTGGGCAAATTGAATCCAACGGTTGGAATCCGACAGATCCTGATATTCGCACCCATATCGCGCTTGATAATCCCCACAAACAAGCCAAAGAAGGCATGATCTTTCAAACCACAGGGTTAACCATGTGGCAAAAGCCTCAACCTAATTCTGAGTCGCCATTCCCCGAAGTTTCCATTGCGCTTTTAGCTGGAATAGAAACCCAAATGGCCGAGCCGTTGCCTATGATGAATTTAGGTGGCGAACGGCGCTTAGCACAAGCGCAAGCTTGTAATCTATGGCCTCAACGGCCTGAAAATCTTGCTCAAAACATCATTGATCAGAAGGGCTTAACCATCACCTTTCTAACACCAGTATTGTTTAATCAAGGTTGGCTGCCCGGCTGGATTGATAGCGACACGCTAATAGGCACGCCGCCCTGTTGTAAAAAATTAGAGCTTAAATTACGCGCTGCAGCGTTGGAGCCTTGGTTACCTCAATCCGGTTGGGATCTGGTCAACAGGCGTCCCCGTGCGGCACAAAAGATGGTTCCCGCAGGGGCAACCTATTGGTTTGAGCTGAACAACCCTGTTGAAGCTGACATTAGCGATATCGAAGCATTATGGATGGCGCATTTATGCGACCCTTCTCTAGCCGATCAGTATCCCAATAATCAAAGCGGCTTTGGACTCGCGTTGCCCGCGGTCTACACCTTCACTCATTCATAGCGTTTTAGGGAATTTACCTATGACTTTTCAAGTTTACCAATTAGTTAGCCAAACCATTTTGCATTGTGGTGCAGGCCAGTCTGTCGGCATTGTGGATCAACCGATTGCTCGAGACCGTGCCAGTAATTTACCCATTGTGCCAGGTTCAAGTATTCGGGGGGTATTGCGTGCCGAGATGGCTCAGCAACAAGATAAAAACCTTTCAGCCACCACTTTATTTGGCAGTGAAAGTAGCGCTGAAAAAGGTAATGCGGGGGCATTATCGGTGAGTGATGCGCATTTACTTTTGCTCCCTGTTCGTTCTATCTACGGCGTTTTAGCGTACGCCACTTGTCCGTTTATTCTGAAACGCTATAAACGCGACCTGCAACTCAAAGAATTAAGTGTTCCAGTCCCCGACCCAGACCAAGTGTTATATGCCAAAGCTGGTAGCCCCAATGAGCACAACAGCCAAATTTTATTGGAAGATTTGGATTTGCAAGCCAAGCATTGTGCAACCACGCAAGCTTGGGCAGAGCATATCGCTGCGAGTGTGTATGAGGAAAGTAAACATAACGACAGCGATTATCAAGATATGATGCAGCGCATTATTATATTGCCAGATACCATATTTTCTTTCTTAGCGGACACGGCTACAGAAATCCGTACCCGCATTCGCATTAATGCCGACACCGGTGTGGTAGACAGTGAACGCGGCGCACTATGGAGTGAAGAAAGTCTCCCTGCTGAAAGCATCCTCTGGGGCGTTTATTCGTTTAATGACTCGTTACTGAAAGAGCAAAAAGCCCAGATTAAAAGTGCTTTCGAGAAGTATTCAACCCAAGCACCTCTACCTTTACTACAGGTAGGTGGTCATAGCAGTGTTGGCGGTGGCTTGGTGACGTTTTCTACTGTTAAGCGAGGTGCTTAACATGCAACCTCGTAGCCAAATTATTGCTTCTAAAGTCTATGACCAGATCAAGGCACGGGAAGACACACCGGACAGCCAATACAATGCCTTGGTAAAAGAACTCCCCAGCATGATCCTACAAAATGGACTGGTTCAGGCCACTGGCTTTTTATGGTCTAAATACGAAAAAGAGCCTCACTTTAAAAAAGTTCTGGATGACTTGCGGCGTAGCTTCCAAAGCATTAATGAGCCCAGTGCCGAGGCGTTCCACAATAAGTTAGTTGAGTCAAAGCTTTACGACAGTATTCGTTATACCCGAGAAGCTCTTGAAATTGCAGGTTGGATGCGCCGGTATGTGCAAGGGATCTTAGATCCGAAGGAAAAAGAAAAATCCAATCAGAGTCAGGAGGCGAGTGCATGAGCGAGCCTATCCCACTTGTCCGAAAAGAACTCAAAGATGGTTGGCGTGATACCCAATCCGCTAATCCAAGTTTACTGATGCAAAAAGGTTTTATAGAAATAGAAAACCCTAAGGCACTGAAAAGCAGTGGTGAAGAAGCCAAGAAATTTGCGCATTTGAATAAGATGGCAAAACTTCCTGCTCCAAGTATCTACCAAAGAGCCTTTAATCGCTGGTTTAACCTGACATCCGATAGCGATCACTTCGGCCAACGAGTAATGAAGCTAGAGAATCGCCTGCTGATTGGTCTTTCTGGCTCTGGTGCATTAGAAACGGGTTGTTCTCTGAGCTATGGTTACGGGATGCCCTATATTCCGGGTTCCAGTGTCAAAGGCGTGGTGCGCGCTTGGGTTGAGCAAAATTTTAAAGACAATCACCCTGATGAACTCGCCGAGCTGTTTGGTACCCGTGATAGCGATGATATTGACTGTGTGTCTGGCCTCGTCACCTTCCATGATGCGTGGTGGATACCTCATGCTAAAGGGAATACTAAGCCAAAGCCATTTGTATTAGATGTGGTTACCACCCACCACCAAGCCTATTACAACGATAAGCAAGCCGAACCATCGGATAAAGATAGCCCAATCCCGAACCATCTTCTCGCCGTGCAAGGCAGTTTTCTGTTTGTTATCGAAGGCGCACCCGAGCACGTCGAACTGTGCCAGAAAATGCTGACTCAAGCGCTGCAAGATAACGGCATCGGCGCTAAAACCGCGGCTGGGTATGGGTATTTTAGAGGTGATGATCAAGAAGCATTGGACTTACTGAGCTGTTTACAAAAACTGTCTCGTGAGCGTCGAATGAGTGATGAAGAAAAGCGTGAGTATGATGTTGAGCATCTTACCGAAAAGCAGCTAACGACTATGTTTAGTAAAGATCTGAATAAGACCAAAAAACGTGATGATATTCAGTGGCTTATCGCAATGGTTGTTAAGCATCATGGCGAGATTATTGATTCTTGGAAAAGTGAAACAAAGAAAAGCTCTGTAAATCGTTGGAAGGCATATAACTTTTTAGTTGAGGAACAATAATGAATATAAAGCGAACATGGCCTTTTTGGCTGGTGGTATTTCTAGTACCGCTTTTAGCGATTATTTTAGCAGGAATATGCGGCAATGAAATTGGTATTCATTTTATTAATAATGAGTCTAATTTTTATTTGAAAGGGAGTTTTATTCATAGCCTTGTCGTTTCAGTATCAACCAGTTTGATCGCGGCGGGGGTTGTGTACCTCTTTATTGATAAAAAGTTACGAGAGTTGTTGGCTCACGATGAAGTGATTACGGTGATCTTAAAAACGAAAGAAGGCAAAACGAAAGAATGCCCTCCGATGAGCCGTAAAGATTTTTGTCGTCAAGAAGTGTTGGGTTACTTAGGAATGCTTGGTGGACCGGAGCGGTTTACATTGAGTTATATGAAAAAGAAAGAGTTCGGAAATCGCATCCTAGCAATACAACAGGGTAAGGGGAGCGATAAACTGATCATAGAATGTACAGATGATGAATTGAAACAATTCGACCCAGACCACCACGAAAATGATGATATTACAGTTGTTCTACAATCTAAGTCGAATCTCGACAATAAGATAACTTGCCCACCAATGCCAAGAAAAACCTTTAGCCGCGCAGAGGTGCTCGGCTATATTGGTATGATGAGTGGTGCGCAGCGCTTTGAGATTGCAAGCTTAAAAACCCCTCAATTCGGTGCAGACCTTCTTAACGTGGCGAAAAGTAAAGGTGCGCAGTTGCTCGTCGTTCATTGCACTGATAAAGAAATAGAACAATTCAAAGCGCCTTGATGGGGATAAAATGAATTGAAACACATTTGTTAGTCGGTTGTTTTTAGAATCACTGCCGCACAGGCAGCTTAGAAAAAGCTGGAGAATCAGCCAAGACCGAACCAAGTGCAGGCCGCCTGTTGGAGGGATTTTTCAATTTCAGCCGATGGAGGGGGCATTCTTGTTACTTGGAGTACTGTGAATCAGTGTATTTTAAGTCAGTGAATAACAGTGTTAAGTGAAAACATATATTGAATATATGATGTCAATTTAATTATTCATATTAGTTGTGAGCAAAAATGACACACGAACAAGATTGACATATCTGAAAAAATTAATAATCTTTATGCCTATATAATTAAGGGAATATTTATTCTTTAACAATTGGGTTAGGTATATATGGCTGAATATGAAAATAAGAAAGACTTAGTTATATCTGAGCAAGAAATTGTTCATCTAAATGAAATGATGAAAAGTTTTGATTCCGATATTTCTGCGGCAATGTCGTATGTCAGGCGGGTGCAAAAATTAACATTCAGCCAATTAGAGAAACGGTTTTCTGGAATACAAGGAAATACCTTAAAACGGTATATGCATCAAAGTTATCCTTCGATGCGTCCTATTCATGTGGTTGCTGCATATTCATGGCTTACCATGGTTCCAATGACGGCATTCTTTCATGGATTTAAGAGAAATAAACGCTATAGTGGCATGGATGATAGTTTAGTTGAGGCTTTAATTCGTATTGGACGTTTACCAACAGAATTAATGGAACTTTTTCTGGCGATGATTTGCAGTATACTCAGTGATGAATCGAAACAACAATTCCTGATATTCAGACAAAAAATAGAAAATAAGTATAATAAAATACAAGAGAGTAATGATATTGTTCCTCCTAAAAATCTAGATATAGAAGCTTTTGCTATTGATTATTATCGTTCAATTGCACTGACTGTGAAACAATTCAGACAAGAAAATAATTTTGCTATCAATACTATGTCGAGAGTACTTGGCTTATCCGATTATCAGTACAATATTTTGGAAAATCCGAATAGAACAACACACTTTCCCGTCTCAATCGGATTTAGGGTGATGCAGGGATTTCAGCTTGATAATTATGTGAATTTTACCTGTGAAATGAGGTGGTTTCCTGAATTCCATGAACTCAGACAGAACCAACATGTGCAGCATGTCCGAGAACTATTAACCATTGAGGCACTAGGATACCTCAAAACGAGTGAGCGGAAATACATGATTAATATCCTGATAAACTTATTAAATATTGCATAGATGCACGTTATATTAAATATACAGATCGTATTTACCTACACAGATAGTACAGGCAGTGCTGTCAAAAAAGCCTAACCATTTTCCCTGAATGGTTTTCTTGGTTGGGTGGTTGATTTGAGTTGAGTGAAACATAGCAAAAGCTAATTTGGTCACAGGGCTCAGGGTGAAAAATCAGGACGATTTTTCAATTATCCCCTAACAAAAAATCTTGAGCAGGAGCGAATCAATCCGACCCTGATTTGGTGCCGCTGAACTCAAACCTTAGGCATTTTTGGGGACTTTTGCTGCTGGGCAAAAGTCTCTGGGGCGCTTTCGGAGATGCTATTGAAATCGGCAAAAGTAATCGCGCACCAAACCGCTGCACCTCAACTTTCAATCTTTCCAGCCTCCGGCTCCAAATTTTGACGCACAATTATGTTCTGCGATTTCAGAGGCATGGGTACTCTGTGCGCCAGTAACTCTTGCCAAGATGCAAGAGTCACCAGAAAATCTTTTTTGTTTGGCTGAGTTGCGCGTTGTCCAGAACCTGCTTTTACGGGCGTCCTGCCCGGAAAAGCCTAACCATTCTTCCATGAATGGTTTTCTTTGTTCAGAATTTTATTTGAATTCAGAGAAACATATACAAAGCCAATAGGATCGATGGACTCAGGGTAAAATTCATGGATGAATTTTTAGCTTTTCGTGAGCAGGAGCGAATAAAAGCGCCCCGGTCAGCGTCCACGAACTAAACCGTTCTTTTGGGTACTTTTGGAACGCCAAAAGTATCTGGGGCGCGTGCATCAGATGTTGCAGAAATTAATAAACTCATTGCGCACCAAATCACTACACCTCAACTTTCAACCTTCCCAGCCTAACCATTCTTCCATGAATGGTTTTCTTTGTTGAGTGGCTGATTTGAATTGAGTGAAACATTCTAAAAGCCAATTTGATTGATGCACTCAGGATGAAATTTAAACCGTTTAGACCTTCTTTTTTTGCCCTTAAAAAATAACCAATAAAAACAGTAAGATACAGGAGGGCAATTTTAACAAGGTAAAAAAGGGTTTTTGCCGCTAACCTCTTGCCAGTGCTTATTTTTTCGTGATATGTTCATTGTTCACTGCCGCATAGGCAGCTTAGAAACTGAACGTGCATGAGCTGAAATATTCATTGCTGTTCACTGCCGCATAGGCAGCTTAGAAACGCTCGTTCAGACATGAAATCCGGGGCAACAGGTTCACTGCCGCATAGGCAGCTTAGAAAGGCTAAAACGCCACTCACGGCACCGCTTGTTGCGACTGATTTGAATTGAGTGACACATAGCAAAAGCCAATTTGGTCACAGGACTCAGGGTGAAAAATCAGGACGATTTTTTCAATTATCCCCTAACAAAAAATCTTGAGCAGGAGCGAATCAATCCGACCCGGCCAGCGTCCACGAACTAAACCGTTCTTTTGGGTACTTTTGGAACGCCAAAAGTATCTGGGGCGCGTGCATCAGATGTCGCAGAAATTAATAAACTCATTGCGCACCAAATCACTACACCCCAATTTTCAACCTTCCCAGCCTCCGGCCCCAAATTTTGACGCACAATTATGTTCTGCGATTTCAGAGGCATTGGTGCTCTGTGCGCCAGTTACTCTTGCCAAGATGCAAGAGTAACCAGAAAATCTTTTTTGTTTGGCTGAGTTGTGTGTTGTCCAGAACCAGCTTTTACGGGCATCCATGCCCGAAAAAGCCTAACCATTCATCCGTGAATGGTTTTCTTGGTTCAGTGGTTTGTTTGAATTGGGTGAAATATTTTTAAAAACTGAGTCTCCCTGTTATTCCCATTCCAAAAATCACCTTTTCCCATCAGAAAACCAAATTCAAACATGCTTTATACTTCCTATTGAGTATAATTATTTATTCATATGAAAATAAATTTATCAATAAGCATCCATCAATAAAACAATCACGGCTCAGCCAACAACGTCAATGAACGATCAAACCATTCAAATCTATAACCTGATGGCTTATGAATTTGCTCAGGTTGAAGGGGATTTCATGTCCCTGCGCGAATCGGATATCAAATCCGTGATGCCTTCCGGCATACGCTTTGCTGATTTTCTCGAACAGCTTCGCAGCGGCCATCAAGTCTTACTCACGGATACGCCATCCATCCCCTTATTGATCCGGGATCGGGATGAATGGGGCAATCAATATTGGCGAGTCAATCCCGAGGTTGAGCCTCAGCTCGACGGACTGGCATACAAGGCTTATACCGCACGGGTTGAGCTGGTCAATCATGGCATAGGCTCATCTTACGTCGGTAGTGTCAACGCTTCGGTGTATACCGAGCCTTATGTTGAACGTGAACCTGTGAAACTCACTTTACAAGAGCGGCTAGTCAGGCAGCGTCAGGAGCGGTTACAGGAATTAGAGAACATACAACTGCCCCCGTCATCATGGCAAGACGCGTTTAACAAACCAGCGTTTAAATCGGAGCCTAAACTGCAACAGGTATTTGCCAAATCATCTCTCGTACCCAGCGGCACCTGTGATATCGGTACAGTGAAAGAGCCCCTCGCTGCTATTGGTCAGGTGGCCGTCTATGGTGCTGTTGTGGCCAAGGGCACTACCGGGGAGATCACACTTGCCGAAGTGGGCGGATCGGTTCTCAAGACTTTTAGTGATATGGCACTACGGCTGGTGAAGGGGGGAGCATCTCCGGCCACTGCTGCCCTTGCGTTATTTATGCCGACCAAGGTCGCAGACGGCACCTTATACGATGAGGACAACCTGCGTAATATGGCCGTTGCCAACACCAACATCCGTTTGGGCTTCGACGCGTCAGGGCAACTTTACGGCTACCATGTCAAAGGTGCTGATATTCCGGTGCGTCATGTTGAGCAAGTGGAAGACAAGTTTGTCGTTGGACTGGAAGTTGGAAACACCCTAGAGTGGGTGCCGATGCATCCGCAAGACAAAGAGAGTCACATTAATGCGTCGCCAATTCCTGCTTTAGACAGTTATCATATCTGGATCGACCCAGAACACGGTGAAGCGGAATTGGCTGGGGCAAATGGGCCGTACACCACTCCGATTCATCAAGTCGATGTCAGAGATTACATATTGACCTTTCCGACAGAAAGCGGATTACCAGCGTTGTATGTGGTGTATAGTCAATCAATAGATGACCTGAAATTTGTTCCTTCACCGAAAGGCTATCCTCCTCTTCCTGCGTTTCCCGATGCTGTAAAAGCAAAAAGAAAAACATTGGTTCAGGGAGGTGGAAAATTGCGGGATCGCTGGAAAGATCGTAAAGGACGAATTTATGAATGGGATTCTCAACATGGGCGTGTTGAAGTCTATTCAAAACAGGGTAAACATCTTGGAGAATTTAACCATGTGACAGGGAAACAAACAAAATCCGCAGATCCAAACAGAAAGGTAGAAAAATAATGAAAGTCGTTATTGAAGCATATGATAAAAAAACAGAATTGCTGGTTAGCGAAAGGGAAATTCAAGATAAATTCTTAGCGGAAGTAATGCATAACATTGGATTCTCATCAGAAGACGAATCTTTCCTCTGCTCTGGCTCTGGTGGTTTTAATCTGACTGAAGAACAAGTCAAGATAATTGAAGCGATCATTGATGAGTCTATCTACAGTGTGAATTATGATTTCCAATTAGGAACAGCCTAACCATTCATCCGTGAATGGTTTTCTTGGTTCAGAATTTTATTTGAATTCAGAGAAACATATACAAAGCCAATAGGATCGATGTACTCAGGGTAAAATTCAGGGATGAATTTTAAGCTATCCCTTAACAAAAAGGCTGAGCAGGAGCGAATAAAAGCGACCCTGATTACGCGCGCTGAAATCAAACTCAAGGCACTTTTGGGGACTTTTGCTGCTGGGCAAAAGTCTCTGGGGCGCTTTCGGAGATGTGATTGAAATCGGCAAAAGTAATCGCGCACCAAATCACTGCACCTCAATTTTTATATTCCCCAACCTCCGGCCCCAAATTTTGACGCACAATCTTGTTTTTCGATTTCAGGGATATTGGTGTTCTGTGCGCCAGTTACTCTTGCCAAGATGCAAGAGTAACCAGAAAATCTTTTTTGTTTGGCTGAGGCGAGTGTTGTCCAGAACCTGCTTTTACGGGCGTCCTGCCCGGAAAAGCCTAACCATTCTCCCGGAATGGTTTTCTTGTTTCAGCGACTGATTTGAGTTGAGTGAAACATAGCAAAAGCCAATTTGGTCACAGGACTCAGGGTGAAAAATCAGGACGATTTTTCAGGATTGTTTGAGCAGGAGCGAATCAATCCGACCCGGTCAGCGTCCACGAACTAAACCGTTCTTTTGGGTACTTTTGGAACGCCAAAAGTATCTGGGGCGCTTTCGGAGATGTGATTGAAATCGAGGAAAGTAATCGCGCACCAAATCACTACACCTCAATTTTCAACCTTCCCAGCCTCCGGCACCGAAGTTTACGCACAATCAGCCTAACCATTCTTCCGTGAATGGCTTTCTTATTTCAGCGACTGATTTGAGTTGAGTGAAACATGACAGAAGCGAAAGCCAACTCTATCGATGCACTCAGAATGAAATTTAAACCATTTAGACCTTCTTTTTTTGCCTTTAAAAAATAACCAATAAAAACAGTAAGATACAGAAGGGCGATTTTAACAAGGTAAAAAAGGGTTTTTGCCGCTAACCTCTTGCGAGTGCTTATTTTTTCGTGATATGTTCATTGTTCACTGCCGCATAGGCAGCTTAGAAATCACGGTTATCCGCAGTCGCCCGGCGTGATTCGTTCACTGCCGCATAGGCAGCTTAGAAATATCTCGATGTTTGTTCTCGCGTCCTGCGAAAGTTCACTGCCGCATAGGCAGCTTAGAAAACCACCATCACCAAGGATCATTGCGCCAGCACGTTCACTGCCGCATAGGCAGCTTAGAAACGTAAGGAACGGTTATGACGAAAGAGCATACCGTTCACAGCCGTATAGTGGGTAAGCAGAACTATTGCTTTGAATTGAATCGCATTTTTCCCAGTAATATGCGTAAAGTGAGGGTTGATGGTGTTCTTTGTCAGCCCCTTCTTTTATGCTAACCTCATTCATCCACAACCAGCTCCATGCCACGACTATGAAAACAACCCTCGACCATCTTCCCGAATATAAACAGCATGAGCTGGCGACAATCTCAACGATTCTGCGTGACACGTTAGATGATTATCTGCAAGGCAAAACGGGCAGTAAAAGTGAGTTTCGTATTCTGAAAATCATCCTGTTTGGCAGCCATGCCAAGGGGAATTGGGTTAAGGATCCGGTCAATGGCTATATCAGTGATTACGATATTCTGGTGATCGTCAATAAAGCAGCGTTGGTTGAAGATTATGTGGTCTGGCAGTGTGCCGAAGAGCAAATTGATCGAAAAGTGAAATCGGCACCATTGGGTTTGATTGTGCATGATTTGAACGAAGTGAATAATCGACTGCAACAGGGGCATTATTTTTTTCGGGATATCCGCGAAGAAGGGATTGAGTTATTTGCCGCGACGCCGAAACCACTGGCGGAGCCGGGTGATCTGACTGAGGAAGAAAAACGGGAAATCGCCCGTAAGCATTATGATCAGTGGTCTTATTCAGCGCAGCGTTTTTTTCGTTATTATGAAGTTGCTGCTTCTGATGAAGATTGGATTCATGCAGCCTTTATGCTTCATCAAGCCACAGAAAAAGCTTATGCCTGCACTTTACTTACTTGTACCAACTACTTACCCAAATCCCACAATATTGAAAAACTAAGCAAGCTGTGCGCCCAAATCGATCCTGAATTTACAACAATTTTCCCGCTCGACAACAAGTTTCACCGCCGCAGCTTCCGCCGTCTACAACGCGCTTACATCGAAGCTCGCTACTCTGAGCATTATGAAATCACTGAAGAAGAGCTTAATTATCTGGCAACCGAAGTACAGCGTTTGCAGGCATTAACGGAGCGGGTTTGTCGGGATAAGATTGGGGCTGAGCGCCCCTGAGCGCTGTATTTTAACTTTGATTTACCCAGCCATTGGCACCGAATTTTGACGCACAATCTTGTTTTTCGATTTCAGAGGCATTGGTGTTCTGTGCGCCAGTAACTCTTGCCAAGATGCAAGAGTCACCAGAAAATCTTTTTTGTTTGGCTGAGTTGCGCGTTGTCCAGAACCCGCTTTTACGAGCGTCCTGCCTGGAAAAGCCTAACCATTCTTCCATGAATGGTTTTCTTGGTTGAGTGGTTGATTCGAATAAAGTGAAACATTGAATCAACAAAGCTCAATTGATCGATGCTCTCAGGGTGAAAAATCAGGACGATTTTTCAGGATTGCCTGAGCAGGATGCGAATCAATCCGACCCTGATTACGTGCGCTGAACTCAAAAAGATGCTTTTGGTTACTTTTGACATCTATCAAAAGTAACTGGGGCGCATTCGGAGATGGTAATGAAATCGGCAAAAGTAATCGCGCACCAAATCACTGCACCTCAATTTTCAACCTTCCCAGCCTCCGGCTCCAAATTTTGACGCACAATCAGCCTAACCATTCTTCCTTGAATGGTTTTCTTATTTCAGTGGCTGATTTGAGTTGAGTGAAACATGACAGAAGCGAAAGCCAACTTTATCGATGCACTCAGGATGAAATTTAAACCATTTAGACCTTCTTTTTTTGCCCCTAAAAAATAACCAATAAAAACAGTAAGATACAGAAGGGCAATTTTAACAAGGTAAAAAAGGGTTTTTGCCGCTAACCTCTTGCGAGTGCTTATTTTTTCGTGATATGTTCATTGTTCACTGCCGCATAGGCAGCTTAGAAAGGATCATTTCTCGCTTGGACGTCACGCAAATGGTTCACTGCCGCATAGGCAGCTTAGAAATGCTAAAACGCCACTCACGGCACCGCCTGTTGCGAGTTGAGTGAAACATTGAATCAACAAAGCTCAATTGATCGATGCTCTCAGGGTGAAAAATCAGGACGATTTTTCAGGATTGCTTGAGCAGGAGCGAATCAATCCGATCCTGATTACGTGCGCTGAACTCAAAAAGATGCTTTTGGTTACTTTTGACATCTATCAAAAGTAACTGGGGCGCATTCGGAGATGGTAATGAAATCGGCAAAAGTAATCGCGCACCAAATCACCACACCTCAATTTTCAACCTTTCCAGCCTCCGGCCCCAAATTGTGACGCACAATCTTGTTTTTCGGTTTCAGAGGCATCGGTGTTCTGTGCGCCAGTTCATCTTTCAGAGATGAAAGACGAACCAGAAAATATTTTTTGTTTGACTGAGGCACGTGTTGTCCAGAACCGCCTTTTACGGGCGTCCTGCCCGGAAAAGCCTAACCATTCTTCCTTGAATGGTTTTCTTTGTTCAGAATTTTATTTGAATTCAGAGAAACATATACAAAGCCAATAGGATCGATGGACTCAGGGTAAAATTCATGGATGAATTTTAAGCTTTTCGTGAGCAGGAGCGAATAAAAGCGACCCTGATTACGCGCGTTGAAATCAAACTCAAGGCACTTTTGGGGACTTTTGCTGCTGGGCAAAAGTCTCTGGGGCGCTTTCGGAGATGCCATTGAAATCGGCAAAAGTAATCGCGCACCAAATCACAGCACCTCAATTTTTATATCCAGCCTCCGGCTCTCCAGATTTGACGCACAATTACGTTCTGCGATTTCAGAGGCATGGGTACTCTGTGCGCCAGTAACTCTTGCCAAGATGCAAGAGTCACCAGAAAATCTTTTCTGTTTTGGCTTGGTTACGTGTTGTCCAGAACCAGCTTTTACGGGCGTCCTGCCCGGAAAAGCCTAACCATTCTTCCATGAATGGTTTTCTTGGTTGAGGGGCTCATTTGAATTGAGTGAAACATTTTAAAAAGCCAGTTTGATTGATGCACTCAGGATGAAATTTAAACCGTTTAGACCTTCTTTTTTTGCCCTTAAAAAATAACCAATAAAAACAGTAAGATACAGGAGGGCAATTTTAACAAGGTAAAAAAGGGTTTTTGCCGCTAACACCTTGCCAGTGCTTATTTTTTCGTGATATGTTCATTGTTCACTGCCGCATAGGCAGCTTAGAAATGTGGCAACGAAAGTTCTACATTCTTTAAAGAGTTCACTGCCGCATAGGCAGCTTAGAAAACGATCGCGGTTTCTGGGTTTTCAATGATGTCGTTCACTGCCGCATAGGCAGCTTAGAAAGTTTGATGTGTACACGGTGTTGAGCAGTACGGTTCACTGCCGCATAGGCAGCTTAGAATATTCGGAGTGGCTGCTTAGCTGAGGCTGCACCACTCCGGTTTTTATACTTGGTTCAATCCCACACGCACTTATTCATCAAGCATTATTTCTTCTTTCCTCAGGTTCATTTCATCAAAGGTGATCAGATTGTTGAGAAACAAGAGAATTTCCCGCAGTTCAATTTGGTTGACACTGGGAGCTGTATTGGTCACAAAAAAATCAATCAGATAGCTGCGGGCGGTTAGGTGTAGATTTTGGTTAGGTTGTAGATTTGGCATCATTGCTTTCCCTCTGAGGCGTGATCGATTCACCACTCAAAGGTTCCTAATCTTCGGGTGGTGAGTTGAACAGGGTTAGGAACTACCGCCTCAAAGGATTACGGCCAGCTAACGCTGCCCTGCCCAACACACCATAATTGAGAGGTGAAAGGCTACACATAAAGACTATCTTGTACAAGATGACATTTTAGTGCCTTTGAGAGTTATACGGGGTCCTAATCCCGACACCGGATTTTTCGGTGCCAGAGCAGGGTAAGTCGTATCGGACTTGTTGGCGAGTAGGCGCAGCGCAAAATGCGTGTGGTATGGCGAAATCTCATTCTTTTCTCATCCTTGGTTAATCATTTTTTGCGAGTGATTTCAAAGTATTATCGATATGGCGCGACGGTGTCGCTCGGAGGGAGAACAGAATCACCGCCGACTTACCAATGTTCTACTACACATACGGTGCGATTGGTCACCGCCCCGTGATCGACATTAATCCAGTCCGGGGCGGTAATCGCGCAGGTCTCTTGCGGCCGGGTATAGACTGTGACCTCTTCAGCACTGATTTGATCATTTTCATAGATGATCAGCCGAGACTTTTGTAGACGGAGAGACTGGGCATCCAGCCATAATTGCAGGCTGACCGATGTGTTGTGTTCCGGTGGTGTTTGCGCCATTCGCAGGAACAGATAAGGGGTGTGATGAATCGTGGCACGACCGATGTATTCGAGTTGCTGCGCTGGCAGCCCGGTCGCAAGGTGTTCCGGCATGAAGTGTTGGTTGAAGGTAAGCCGTTCTCTGATTTGTGCCTGATCTTCAATATCGAACCATAGTCCTGTATTGACAAACAGGTGCTGACCAAGGCTGATCCACTCGTCTAAAGCATATTTTTCCCCGTCCCGAATTGCCTGACTGACATGCGCTTCATCCGGTTTGACACAGTCGATACGCCAGCTCTGAAGGATTCCCTTGCCGACGGCACTTTGATATGACAGTGCGGAAAAACACCGCTCACCGTTCGCTGCCTGAATGATATTGTCGATCAATCCCGCTGGCGGTTCGATGGCGGTCCACCCTGCATCTGGCAACTGAATATTTCGTTGCAGAATCAGCGCGATTTCTCCGCTCATTTCATGCGGTGTTGTGCCGGAAAAAATACTTTTGGCTGTTGGTGACGTCGTTAGCTGAATATTCGCTACATCTTGTTTTATCTTTTTTTGATAGAGGTATGCAAGCCAAATTGTTCTAACCATGATGACGCCAAAGAACACAGCCATACAAGCAATGATCAAAATTGCTGGCTGGCCCATCTGATTACCTATCCAAACTGTGCAACTGATAGACTTATTGTATACCCGAATAATTGTATATGCGTATGATTGATTGTTTTATTGCCACTTCGGTGAATGTTCAGTGAACGTGATGCTGTCAGATGAGTGTCGTGCGGTACAGGGGCATTTATTCCGTCGAAACCACCGAGTTTCGTCGCAATAGCGTCGGTAACATGGCGAAAATAAGCTCAGCATGACGGTCAGAACCGTACTTAGCTGAGGCGTATTTTTTGTGGCAGGGAACGCGATGACAGAAAAAGTCATGACAGAGAAAAACATGGCAGTCAAAACTATATTATGTGCTGTTGTGGTCGGGATGTTTGCCGGGAGCTATCTTTTGCTCTCACGACCGTTGCTTCATGATTTATCGAGTGCCATGCCATCAACGGCCAGGGTGTCTGAGACTACATCTAAACCAGTCACACCGGCTGCATCTCATTTGTCTCCGGTTGAGAAATCAACATCGCGACTGACCGCAGAAAGCGGTGCGCCAGAATCGGCAGCCATTACATCATCAAGCGATACAACCGGGGCGCAGCATCAACGGGCGCAGGGAATTGATGTTTCCCACGATCAGGGGCGGGTGGTGTGGCGTGATGTGATTGCGTCCGGTATCGATTTTGTTTATCTGAAAGCGTCTGACGGTATCACGTTCCTCGACCCGATGTTTGCGACCAACATGCAGGCGCTCATGCCGCATCAGATTCTCGTCGGTGCTTATCATTTCTTTGAAGCCGGTGATGACCCTCACCAGCAACTGAGTAACTTTTTGCGTGCGACCAAAGGACATCCGCTGACTCTGGCACCAATGGTGGATGTTGAGGTATCCAGAGGCGTCAAACCGCAAGTCTTACAAACGCGTTTGCGGCAATTTTTAAGTGGCGTCGAGAAGGCAACGGGGTGCACCCCCGTCATCTATTCCTATGGTGATTTCTGGCAGACTTATATCGGACGCTCATTCAATCATTATCCGTTCTGGTTGGCTGATTACTCACCGGAAATCACACGACCAGCCGGGTTGCAGCATATCCAGCTCTGGCAGCATTCTGAACAAGGGCGGTTGCCGGGCATCCGGGGCGCGGTCGATCTGGACAAAGCACTTGATCATACCGCCCTTGAAACGATTCGGTGTCGAGTCCGTCAGGAGGCTATATGAGTCCAACCACCGCATCCAAACAGCAAGCCCAACAGGGGCCGTCTCAACAAAGGGCATCTCAGCAGCGGGAATCTCAACAGGGAACGCCCGCTGAAAAATCACCCACGTCGCATCAGCAAAAAACGTCTTCGTCCGGGCAGACGGCACCTGCTGACCAATCATCCGCACCACCAATCAGCCGTTGGTGGTTGCTGTGTGCCATTGTGATGCTCGGGGGCGCGGTGTTGCTCTGGTTTCCCGGTTCGTTTTCGCCGTCAGGCGGTGAGCCTTCTCGCGATCTTTCTCATGATCCGGTATATCACGCCAACTTATTGTATCTGACACATACGGAGCAGGAAGTCGGTACAGAATTATTGCATTTGCTGGAACTGGATGCGTTGATCAGTGTTGCCGGAAGCAGTCAGTTCGGGGTGTCATTTATTGTTGATATGAATGTTGAAGTGGGTCGCATTTTGAAGCGACTGAATCAGGTTCTTGAACGGGGCACAGAAGCGATTGCGATGTCTCTGGCTGCAATTGCATTGTTGCGGGTGTTCGTCATCGGTGCGGAATTGGCAACGCCTTGGCTCTTTCTGATATTTGTCGGCCTGTCGCTTAGCTGGCTGATACTGGCGCTGTTTCACCGTGCGATTTTGCAATGGTCGGTTGCCCGAAAGCTGTTACGCCTGACCGCAACCCTGTTTTTGCTTTGCTGGTTGATCATTCCCTATGCACTGCATTTGAGTGTTGTGGTGGCAACTGTGATTGAGCAAGGTTTTACGGAGCCGACGAGCTTTGGGTATTTCTCTGAGGTTGCCGGTGAACTGAAAGGTCATCCGCGTCATCATCGTGATCTGAAAGGACACGCTAAAAGCAGTGTGAAGTTACTACATAAGGCAACGTCGGCAAAACTTCATCACAAGGTGGAACGCGGTCTTCTGGTGGTGATTCAGTTTGCCATCAAAATGTTATTGGGGCTGATCGTCGTGCCGCTGGGGCTTTCGGTGCTATTACACCATCTGTTATGCCGGGTTTTACTTCATCATTTCATGGTCGAAAAGGGGATGGTTAAAAAAGTTATAGCTGAAACCCACCATCCCTGAAAATGAGCGTTGGAGCCGCTCCCCAACCTGTGTCGCGTCATCATAGGGTTATGCTGTTTGCTCAGGCATTGTGATGCCTGGGCTGCATGCGACGATCATTTCTTATACTTCCGATTTCATAATCATCATTCGCTCATCAAATCATGCTTGTTCAGTGATCCCGTTCAATTTTTTTAGCGAGTTTAAGTGACTTTCACTGATCTGCTTCACAGTCTGTATTTTACTGGGGTTCATTCTTTTCAGATTGCGATATGATTTTATCGAAACGTTTCGATGAGTGTTTTTTATACAACTGGTCGAAACTCAACGGCAAAAATTGATCACGACGTTGATCAATGGTTTGCACGACTGTTGAGGCATTGTGATGAAAAAAAATCAGTTACTGAACTCAGAGCTTTCTTATTTGGTTGCGACATTAGGACATACCGATGAAGTGACCGTCTGTGATGCCGGATTACCGATTCCGGAAACGACATCGCGTATTGATCTTGCTTTAACTCATGGTGTACCGGGATTTATTGAAACGGTACGCACGTTATTGGCAGAGATGCAGATTGAAGGGGTTGTCCTTGCTGCTGAATTTCGTGAAGTCAGCCCGAATTTACATGAAGAATTGCAGCATTTGCTGCAAATTGAAGAGCAAAAGACCGGTAAAGCCATCCGTCGAACCTATATTAGTCATGAAGCGTTCAAGAGCCGCACCGAAGGTGGTCGTGCGGTCGTGCGGACCGGTGAATGTACACCGTATGCCAATGTTATTTTTCAGGCTGGTGTCGTTTTTTAGTTCGAAAACAGGTTGCTTTAGTTCGAAAACAGGTTGTTTGAGGACAAATTGAAGTTCCGGCAGCATTCCAGAGTCAATTGAGGTGAAATCATGATAGAACCCATTTTAGCGCTCAGCCAGATAGACAAAGCATTCCCCGGCGTGAAAGCGCTCGATGGTGCCAGCTTGAATGTCTATCCGGGACGAGTGATGGCGTTGATGGGAGAGAACGGCGCAGGAAAATCGACACTGATGAAAGTGTTGACTGGTATTTATTCGAAAGACGCCGGAGACATTCTTTATCAACAAGAACGCGCTGCTTTTGCAGGGCCGAGAGACTCTCAGGAAGCCGGTATTTCTATTATTCATCAGGAATTAAATCTGATTCCTGAGTTGACGATTGCAGAGAATATCTTCTTGGGACGGGAAAAGACCAATGTTTTCGGTCGGATCTTGTGGCAAGAGATGTATCTGGAGGCGGACCGTTTGTTGAGTCGCCTGAATGTCCGTCGTAGCTCGAAAACACCACTGGGTCAGTTGAGCCTCGGTGAGCAACAGATGGTTGAAATTGCCAAAGCGCTCTCGTTTGAATCGAAAGTTATCATTATGGATGAGCCGACAGATGCGCTGACCGATACGGAAACGGAATCACTGTTTAGTGTGATCCGGGAACTCCGTGACCAAGGTTGTGGCATTGTCTATATCTCTCACCGACTGAAAGAAATTTTTGAAATTTGTGATGATGTCACGGTGTTGCGCGACGGAAAATTTATTGGTCAGCGCCCGGTTGAGGAGATTGACGAAGATACGCTGATTGAGATGATGGTCGGACGTAAACTCGATGAGCAGTATCCGCGGGTCGATTCGATGAACGGTGACATCTCGATGGAAGTGAGCGGTCTGACCGGGGCCGGGGTTCATGATGTGAGCTTTGTCCTGAAACGCGGTGAAATTCTTGGCGTATCCGGATTGATGGGCGCAGGACGGACCGAGTTGATGAAAGTGATTTATGGCGCATTCCCGCGGGAGAAAGGGGAGATTAAGCTCAATGGCATGGTCATTTCACCCAATACCCCACAAGAAGGTTTGGCCAGCGGGATCGCTTATATCTCGGAAGATCGTAAAGGCGACGGGCTCGTGCTGGGCTTATCCGTTAAAGATAATATGTCGCTGTGTGCCTTGAATTATCTGTCGAAAGGGATGCAGATTAACCATCAGAATGAGAGAGAAGCCGTCGCAGATTTCATTCGTCTGTTTAATATTAAAACCCCTTCTCAGGACCAGATTATCGGTAACTTATCCGGTGGGAATCAGCAGAAAGTGGCCATCGCCAAAGGCTTGATGACGCGGCCTAAAGTGCTGATTCTCGATGAACCAACGCGTGGTGTGGATGTTGGTGCGAAGAAAGAAATTTACCAACTCATTAACAAATTTAAAGCGGAAGGGATGAGTATCATTCTTGTATCTTCCGAAATGCCGGAAGTCCTCGGAATGAGCGACAGAATTCTTGTCATGCATGAAGGACGCATTAGTGGCGAGTTCGCGGCGCAAGATGCCAATCAAGAAAACCTGCTGGCGTGTGCCGTGGGTAAGCATATGCACGAGGTAGCAGCATGAATACCAATTCTATGAATCAACCGACATCCAAGCAACGCAAGTGGTTCAGTAAAGAGTGGCTTATTGAGCAAAAATCATTGATAGCACTGCTTTTTTTGATTCTTGTTGTGTCGTTTCTGAACCCTAACTTTTTTACTGTTGATAATATACTTAATATTTTGCGTCAGACCTCAGTGAATGCCATTATGGCGGTCGGGATGACATTGGTTATATTGACCGCAGGAATTGATTTGAGTGTCGGGTCTGTTTTGGCCCTCTGTGGTGCCTTTGCCGCGAGTATGATTGCGCTTGAGTTACCGGTGTTTGTTGCGGTTCCGGTGTCGTTACTGGCCGGTGCCTGTTTGGGTGGACTGAGTGGCCTGATCATCGCCAAAGGGAAAGTGCAGGCGTTTATTGCGACCTTGGTGACCATGACATTATTACGTGGTGTCACGATGGTTTATACCGAGGGGCGGCCTATCTCAGCCGGATTTACGGACGTTGCCGATGATTTTGCTTGGTTCGGAACCGGTTATGTATTTCATGTTCCGGTACCGGTCTGGATGATGGTCATCGTGTTCGGGCTGGCGTGGTATTTGTTAAACCACACTCGATTTGGACGTTATGTTTACGCATTGGGTGGCAACGAATCGGCAACCCGTTTATCCGGTATCAATGTGGATCGCGTCAAAATTGGTGTCTATGCTATTTGTGGTCTGATGGCGGCTTTGGCGGGTGTGATTGTCACCTCTCGTCTTTCTTCCGCACAACCAACCGCTGGTATGGGGTATGAGTTGGACGCGATTGCCGCTGTTGTTTTGGGCGGAACCAGCCTGATGGGTGGTAAAGGCCGAATCATGGGGACATTAGTCGGGGCGTTAATTATCGGATTTTTGAATAATGCGCTCAATCTGTTGGATGTCTCTTCCTACTATCAGATGATTGCCAAAGCGATCGTGATTTTGCTGGCAGTTCTGGTAGATAATAAAAATAAGTAGTTTGTGTTTAACCAGTAGTTCGTGTTTAACCAGTAGTTCGTGTTTAACCAGTAGTTTGTGTTTAACCAGTAGTTCATGTTTAACCAGTAGTTTGTGTTTAAACAATAGTTCGTGTTTAAACAATAGTCTGTGTTTAAATGATAAGTCATTAGCAACACCCGTAGTACCTATACAATCATGGAATCTTGAATCGGGTTAACGGTCGATTCAGAACCTGAAAATAAGGAAAACAAGATGAAAAAACTAGTTACGCTAATCTCTACAGCTTTACTTTCGTCTACGATGTCTATTGCAGCGCAGGCGCAGGACACCATTGCGATTGTCCTATCGACATTGAACAATCCATTTTTTGTCAGCATGAAAGATGGTGCAGAAGCGAAAGCCAAAGATTTGGGCTATAAACTCATCGTTCTGGATTCACAAAACGATCCAAGTAAAGAGCTTTCCAACGTGGAAGACTTAACGGTTCGTGGTGTGAAAGCCATTCTGATTAATCCGACAGATTCCGATGCCGTTTCGAATGCCATTCGTCTGGCTAACCGTGCCAAAGTGCCAGTCATCACACTTGACCGTGGTGCCAACCATGGTGATGTGGTCAGTCATATCGCATCGGATAACGTTGCCGGTGGTGAAATGGCAGGTGATTTCATTGCTGACAGACTTGGTGATAAGGCCAAAGTGATTCAGTTGGAAGGGATTGCCGGGACCTCTGCCGCTCGTGAGCGTGGTGAAGGTTTCATGAACGCTGTGAAAAAACGTCATCTGAACCTTTTAGCCAGCCAACCTGCAGACTTTGACCGGACAAAAGGGTTGAACGTCATGGAAAACCTATTGGCGGCAAACTCTGACGTGCAAGCTGTCTTTGCTCAGAATGATGAAATGGCGCTCGGTGCAGTTCGTGCTGTTCAGGCGGCAGGCAAAAAAGTGATGATCGTTGGGTTTGACGGCACAGATGACGGTATGAAAGCGGTTCTGCGCGGTCAATTATCAGCAACGATTGCCCAACAGCCGGATGTTATCGGTGCGCTGGGTGTTGATATCGCTGATAAATTACTCAAAGGCGGCACTGTGAACAAAAACGTTCCTGTACCTTTGAAAATTATTAGTAACTAAGCCAGATAGGTCAGCGGCGGCCGTCGCTGACCTGCCTTTTCTCGATAATGTTCGTGAGTGAAACGCGCCACAGCATCCTGAGAAAACCTGCTATTCAAGATAAAAAAAGAAATCGAATATCGTAAGGTCTGCATTGTTGCGAGAGTTCAGACCTTACATATATTGAACTGATTTTCGAGGAAATCCTTATGAGTAAATTAGTTGTACTTGGCAGTGTTAACGCTGATCATGTGTTGCGAGTTCCGACTTTTCCACGTCCGGGAGAAACACTTCATGGACATGATTATCAGGTAATTCCTGGCGGGAAAGGGGCCAATCAGGCGGTTGCAGCTGCTCGTTTGGGAGCCGATATCAGTTTTGTCGCCAGTGTTGGTGACGACCCGTTTGGTGTGAACATCCGGGAAAGTTTTAAGCTGGATGGCATGGATATCTCCGGCGTGAAAATTCAGCCGGATTGCCCGACTGGGATTGCGATGATTCAGGTTACTGATAGCGGTGAAAATGCGATTTGTATCTCTTCTGAAGCGAATGCCCGCCTCACGGCTGAATCACTGGACAGTGATCTGACTCGCATTCAGCAAGCAGCGTATTTTCTGACTCAGCTGGAAACACCGCTTGAAGGGGTGATTCGTGGCGCTCAGACTGCAAAAGCAGCGAGCACGCAAGTGATTCTCAATCCTGCACCCGCGCGTTCGCTGCCGGATGAATTGCTCAGTTGTGTTGATATGATCACGCCGAATGAAACCGAAGCCGAGGTTCTGACGGGTGTGGCTGTCACGGATGAGCCAAGTGCTGCGCGTGCGGCTGCGGTGCTTCATGAGAAAGGCATCACCACAGTGCTGATTACCTTGGGCGCGAAGGGCGTGTGGCTCAGTGAGAACGGACAGGGAACTTTGATTCCCGGATTTCGGGTTGACGCTATCGATACCACTGCTGCCGGAGATACATTTAATGGCGCACTGGTGACCGGACTATTGGAAGGGTTGTCAATGCATCATGCCATTCGCTTTGCCCATGCATCGGCTGCGATTTCTGTGACTCGTTTTGGCGCACAGACCTCGATTCCGGCGCGACAGGAAGTGGATACTTTTCTTGCACAACAAGCATGACAGATAAATCATGATGTAGACGGTTCAACCACAAAGGAGAGATCACATGGCGACGATGAAAGATATTGCCAAACGTGCTGGCGTTTCGACCTCAACGGTCAGTCATGTGATCAATAAAACTCGTTATGTGAGTGATGGCATTGCCGCCCGGATCAATCAGGCGGCGAAAGAGCTGAATTATTCGCCTTCTGCATTAGCACGTAGTCTCAAAATGAATCGAACCAAAACGCTTGGTATGTTAGTGACGACCTCGACGAACCCGTTCTTCGGTGAAGTGGTGAAGGGTGTTGAGCGGAGTTGCTATCAAAAGGGTTACAATCTCATCTTATGTAATACCGAAGGTGATGACCATCGGATGAAAGAATCGATCAATACTTTGCTTGAGAAGCGGGTGGATGGTCTGATTTTGATGTGCTCAGCCCTTGAAGGGGAGCATATTGATGCGTTTGATCGTTTTCCGGAAGTGCCTGTGGTCGTGATGGATCGTGGCCCCGTCCATTTTGCCTGTGATAAAATTCAGGACAATTCGTTGCTCGGTGGATTGATGGCGACCAATCATCTGATTGAGTGTGGCCATCGGGAGATCGGTTGTATCACGGGGCCGTTGCAGTTGCATCAGGCTTACATGCGTTACGAAGGCTTTAAGAAAGCAATGACAGAGGCCAAACTGTCGATTAATCCGGCATGGATCGTTGAAGCCAATTTTGAGTGTGACGGTGGCGTTGATGCCTTTCAGCGTATCTGTCAGCGGGGTCAGCTACCCAGCGCTCTATTCGTCGGGAATGACATGATGGCGATGGGGGTGGTCAATGAAGCCCACGTCCGGGGCATCCGGATTCCTGAGGACTTGTCGATTATCGGTTATGATGATATCTACATTGCCAAATATATGACCCCGCCATTAACGACCATCCACCAGCCAAAGCATCGTTTAGGAACGGCTGCGGTTGAAGCGTTGGTCAATCGTCTTGATAAACGGCAGAGTGATGCACAAGTCGTTCATCTTGAACCGACACTGGTGATTCGGGATAGTGTCCGTCAATATGTTGTTTGATTCCGAATGAAGCATTACCACCAGCCATGAACATTCAAAATATATAAAAATCATTAAATCGATTCATTGAACCTATTGTCCTCACAAATTGAACACTTCCCTTTCCAGAACTCTGATTAATGTTGCAATTTTTAACCTTTATCAAAAATAAGACAGATCGAAGGCTATAGACTGATTTTCAGAGCATTTATTTTTGCACACTGGTGATTCAAAACTATTTTATTAAGTGCAGATAAATTTAATTTTTTCATTTTTTAAATCTGATAACGGAAGTAATAACTATGGGCGAAGTCGCACTCTCGATACTTGTCCTGTCCTTGGTGGCAGTGATTGGGTTGTGGTTAGGTGGCTTGAAAATCAAAGGTGTCGGGCTCGGTATTGGTGGCGTGCTGTTTGGCGGAATTTTCGTCGGGCATTTCATCAACCAGTTTGGCTGGCATCTTGATAGTCATGCTATGCATTTTATTAAAGAATTCGGGTTGATTCTGTTTGTTTACACCATCGGGATTCAGGTCGGGCCGGGGTTTTTTGCCTCTCTGAAAAGTAGTGGTCTCAAGCTGAATGGACTGGCGGCAGGAATTGTCGTGGTTGGTGGTTTAACGGCAGTTATCCTCCATTTTATTTTCAATATTCCGCTGCATATTTTCCTCGGAATCTATTCCGGTGCGGTGACCAATACGCCTTCTTTAGCGGCCGGACAACAAATCCTGCATGAGCTGGGAGAAGTGGACAGCCAAGTCGATATGCTGGGGCTCGGTTATGCCATGGCTTATCCCTTCGGGATTATCGGGATTTTGCTGTCAATGTGGGTTATTCGGATTGTTTTTGAAATTAATGTGGATAAAGAAGCCGAGTCTTATGACAGCCGCAGTCAGGGGAGTAGCAAAGACCTGTTATCGGTCAATGTGATGATCGACAATCCGAATATGGATCAGATGAAGTTTGCTGAATTGGTCACCTTGATTGGTCAAGGGGTCGTGTGCTCCAGAATGAAGACACAGGGCAACTTGGTTGTCCCCGGTGAGGATACCACGCTCCACATCGGTGATTACCTGCATTTTGTCAGTGACCGTCAGGAACTGTTGCATAAAGCGGTCTTGATTGTCGGGCGTGAGGTTTCAGAATCGTTATCCACCAAAGGGACTGTGCTGAAAAGTGATCGGGTGGTGGTGACCAATGAGAAAGTGCTCGGTAAGCATTTGGGTGAACTGAGCCTCAAATATAAACATAATGTGGTTATTTCTCGGTTGAACCGGGCTGGTGTCGAACTGGTGGCAAACCAAGATTCGGTGCTGCAATTCGGGGATATTCTGTATATTGTCGGCCAGAAAGAAGATATTGAATATGTCGGCAAAATGCTCGGAAATACGGCAAGTAAGCTACATCATGTGCAGATGTTGCCGATTTTTATCGGTATTGGCTTAGGTGTGTTACTGGGGTCGATTCCGTTTCAGCTGCCACATTTACCAGCGCCGTTGAAGTTGGGACTGGCCGGCGGCCCATTAATTGTTGCTATTATTCTGGCAAGAATCGGCAGTATCGGTCGGCTTTACTGGTTTATGCCGCCAAGTGCGAACCTCGCTTTACGGGAAATTGGTATTGTGCTCTTTCTGGCGGTGGTTGGGATCAGTTCCGGTGGTGATTTCTTTACCACCATTATGGATGGTGAAGGGCTGACGTGGATGGGGTACGGCATTATCATCACGCTGATCCCGTTGATCACCGTCGGGATGTTCGCTCGCTTTTTCGGTAAAGTGAACTATCTGACGATTTGCGGACTAATGGCGGGTTCGATGACCGATCCACCGGCACTGGCATTTGCCAATGCGATGCATGCGACCAGTGGCGCTTCATCACTGGCTTATGCGACGGTTTATCCGTTAGTGATGTGTTTAAGGATTCTGACACCGCAGGTGATTGCTGTGTTGCTGTGGGTGACCGGCTAGTTGATTGTCACCGAAAATATGGGTTGTCACCCACATATTGATTGTTAAAAAATATTGATTGTTAAAAATATTGATGGTGACAAGACAAAAAATACCGCCAACCGGCGGTATTTTTTTATGTCTGTCACTGAGTATGCAGCGCAGCGATCAATGGGAGGTGCGGGTGTTTGTCTCTGGTGACGGTTCGTTGAGCATTGTCATCCGGGTTTTTAGTTTGGTGAAGGTGAGTGCCAGCATAAAAAATGTCGCCTGAACGAGTACGATACATGCGCTGGTCGCGCCATCGATATGAAAACTAATCAGAATCCCGAGAATGATTGCGCTCAGCGAGACACCCAATGCGATCCACATCATATAGGCGAACTGTTTGGTGAGGATAAAAGCGGTCATGCCCGGCGCCACCAGCATCGCGACCACCATAATGACCCCGACGGCTTGAATGGTTGCGACGATGGTCAGTGACAAGAGCACCAGTAAACTGTAGTGAATCAGCACCACGGGGAGTCCGACAACACGCGCGTGGCTGCGGTCAAAGCAGTAAAGTAAGAAATCTTTCCTGAATATGACGATAATGGCAAATACAATCAAGGATAGGGTCACGGTTTGAATGAATTCAAAATCCTGAATACCAAGCATATTGCCGAACAGAATATGTAGCAGGTGCTGATCGGTTTGTATTTTGGTGAACAGGATCAGACCCAGTGCAAACATGCCCGAATAGACAATTCCCATCACGGTATCTTCTTTGACCCGGCAATTTTCCTTGATATAGCCACTCATCAGGGCACAGGTCAGGCCGGAGATAAATGCACCGATTGGTAATGCGATCCCCAATGCGTAGGCAATTACGATGCCCGGTAATACAGCATGAGAGATCGCATCGCCCATCAGCGACCAGCCTTTCAGAACCAGATAGCACGAGAGTACAGCACAGACCGCACCCACGGCCAGACCGGCCCACAGGGCGCGCTGCATAAATTCAAACTGGAAAGGTTCACTGAACCATTGTATGAGATTATCCATCATAACCCCCTGAGGGAACGGTGTTGGGAGCGTGTGTCTGGTTTACGGACTTTTGGTGAAAAGTCTTCTTGTCACTCGGCTTGTCAACCGAGGTTCGATGTCTGGCATTTCTCCGGTTCGCGAGCACTCCATATTTCGGTGCAAAGACAAATGCGCAGAGAAAGATCAGGGTTTGCAGCAGTACAATCGTGCCGCCCGTTGCGCCATTGAGGTAATAACTGAGGTAGGCGCCTAAAGCGCTGGTGACAAAACCAAGCGTGATGGCAATGATTAACAGCAGGCCAAATCGGTCAGTCAGTAAATATGCTGTCGCCCCCGGTGTGATGACCATAGCGATCACCAGAATCGCTCCGACGGTTTGTAGTGAGGCAACCGTACAGGCACTGAGAATGGTAAAGAATATGACTTTCAGAGCCGTCGGTGATAAACCAACGGATGAGGCTTGGGTTTCATCGAAGAACACCAGCATGAGATCTTTCCACAGTAATGTCAGAAGCACAAATGACACCCCGGCGATGATCAGCATTTGCATTAAATCAGACTGACTTACGGTTAAGATACTGCCGAAAATAATTCCTTCAATATTAATTGACGTTGGATTGAGTGAGATCAGCAGTAGGCCAGCGGCAAAAAAAGTGGTGAAAATGAAGCCGATAATGGCATCTTCTTTCAAATGGGAAAGTGACCGGAGCAGCGCGATCCCGAGTGAAGCCAGAAAGCCTGCGATAAATGCACCGACGGAGTAAGGCAATCCCAGCGCATAGGCGCCGGCAACACCGGGAACCACCGAATGAGACAGCGCATCGCCGATCAGTGACCAGCCTTTGAGCATCAGGAAAGCGGATAAGAATGCACACACCGCCCCGACGATGGCACTACTTAAAATGGCGTGCTGCATATATTGATAGTGCAACGGTTCCAGAAGTAATTCCAACATGGCTGTTACCTCGAGGTTGATTGAGGTTGTTCGGGAGACTTGTTATCCCGAATCAGTGTGGCACTGTGTTGGTCTTTGCCATAAAAGACCGCGGGTTTTTCATGGTCTGAGAAAATCGTGACGGCACGTTCATCCTGATCCTGATGGAGCGTTTCACCGAGAATCCCGACGTGTTTCAGGACCCCGCCGAATGTGGCGATCAGATTTTGTTGGGTGAAGGTATCGTGAATATTGCCGGCTGCAACGATGGTTCGGTTGATAAACACCACTTCATTACAGTAATCGGGAATATTCCCCAGATTGTGTGTCGATACTAAAATCAGATGACCTTCATCTCTGAGTTCACGGAGCAGATTCATAATCGCTTCTTCGGTGGTAAAGTCGACACCGGTAAACGGTTCATCGAGTAGGATTGTCTGACTCTCCTGAGCGAGTGCCCGGGCGAGAAACACCCGTTTTTTTTGTCCGCCGGAGAGTTCTCCGATTTGACGGCTCGCCAGATTTTCAATGCCCATGCGCTGCATCGCCTGCTGAACTTTGTCTTTATCCGTCAGACTCGGGTGGCGCAAGAAATTCATAAAACCATAACGTCCTTGCATCACGACATCCCGAACCAGAATCGGAAAGTCCCAGTCGATGTCTTCACTCTGCGGCACATAAGCGACCTGATTCTGTTTGAGTGCATGTCGGATCGGGTGTTGGGATAGGCGAATCTCTCCTTGAGAGGTTTTGACCAATCCCATGATGCTTTTGAATAGCGTTGATTTACCACCGCCATTCACACCAACCAGCGCACAGATGGTGCCACCTTGCAAACTGAAGCTGACATCATGAATTGCTTTAAAACCATTATTGTAAGTAACACTTACTTGGGTTGCTTCAAGCGTGACGGGTTGATGGCTCATGATTGTAATCCTCTGACAATGGTATCGGTGGTGACCTTGAGTAGATCAAGGTAAGTCGGAACCGGCCCGTCCCGGGTCGAGAGAGAATCCACATAAAGGATACCACCATAGGTTGCCCCGGTTTCTCTGGCCACCTGTTTGGCGGGGCGGTCAGAGATGGTGCTCTCACTGAACAGCACATGAATATGATACTGATAGATGGTATCAATTAAGGCTTTCACTTGATGCGGTGTTCCTTGTTGATCGGCATTAATCGGCCAGAGAAACGCTTCTTTTAAACCATAGTCTCTCGCCAGATAGCTGAAAGCGCCTTCACTGGTAACCAGCCAGCGTTTTTGTTCAGGGATGGCTGCCAGTTGTGTACGGATATGCTCATTCAGTTGTTTGATTTTTTTCTGATACGCTTGGGCGTTGTGATTGTATGTTGCAGCATGGCTCGGATCGTATTTCACCAGTGCCTGACGGATATTTTCTACATAGATCAATGCATTTTTCGGAGACATCCATGCATGAGGGTTGGGTTTATTTTTATACGGGCCGGTATAGATCGAGAGTGGCTGAATACCATCGCTGACGACGATGGAAGGCACGTCTTTTACATTGGAGAAAAAACGGTGGAACCACCGCTCTAGATTCAGGCCATTCCACAACACCAGATCAGCGGACTGCGCTTTGATAATATCTCTCGGTGTCGGCTGATAGTTGTGAATTTCTGCGCCGGGTTTGGTTAAAGAGACTACCTCGGCAGCGTCTCCGGCAATATTCTGTGCCATGTCCTGAATAATGGTAAATGTTGTTACAACTTTAAACTTCGCCCAGGCCATGCCGGGTAAGAGCATCAAAGCACAATAAAATGAGGTCATTAAATATTTTTTCATACAATCGCCACCTTCAGGCCTGATTGAAAACTCTATATGATAATAATTATCATTTATATTTGATGAGTTGTCTACTGAGCATAGCAAAGTATTCCATCTGCCGGACCGATATCTGTGATAGGAAGAAACAATGGGGAGATTGCAACGGCGAGAGGGGGAATGGATCAAATGATTGAAATTTTGTGCATGATGGCACTGTTTTTGTATGTAATAGAGAGTCTGGTCGTTTTTAATCTTTTATTTTACATCAGATTGAACCGGGAAATATGAAGATTCTATGACATTGATTTATAAGCTGAAAGCTAAAAATGGGCTTCATTTGAAGCAAATGGAGCCTATGCATGCAGAGCGAGCATACCAGTGCTGGGTGATGTTCTAATAAAATGGCGTTTTATTTGTAACTTAATGAAAAATATATAAAAAACACTGTTCAGTTAACGCATGTACGCCCGAAAGTATTTGCACCTTTCTGTGAAGTAGTTCAAAATCAAACTGTTATAGACTTCATAATAATGAAGCAAGGAGTTGAGATGAAAGTCGTTGAACTGTTCAAACAACGTGGTGAAATATTAAGCAAGCAGCATGCAGAACTGATGCAGAAGATGCCGCCGGCGATGCGCGATTATTGGGAAGAATTGTTGACAAAAACGAATAACTTTCACCTGTTTTCGTGGATCAGAGATTTTCATCAACCAGCGGTGAATGAAGAAGTTAGTTTGCCGAATGATGCAGATAATGCTGCGTTAAAGCGTGAATCTGCGACCTTTGCTTATGAGTCGCTGAAGTTAACCCCGGAAGCTCAGGCTTTGTATGAAGAGCTACGGGAGAAAATTGGTGAAGTGATCCATGTTGGCGACTGGCTGAATATTGACCAATCCCGGATTGATCAATTTGGTTCTGTGACTGAGGATACACAGTGGATTCATATGGATCCTGAGCGGGCATCCGTTGAATCACCGTTTAAGACAACCATTGCACATGGTTTTCTGACGTTAGCATTGTTACCGAAACTGACCGATAGCGTGAATCCTGAAGTGCCGTTATTTCCGACCGCAAAAATGGTGGTGAACGTCGGTCTGAATCAGGTACGCTTTCCGTATCCGGTAAAATCGGGTGATCGTGTCCGGGCGAAAAGTATTCTGACCAAAGTCACCCCCGTGCGTAAAGGGCTGGAAATCGAGCGTGAAATTCGCGTTGAGATTGACGGTATCAGACGTCCTGGCTGTATCGTTGTGTCGGTGATTCAACTGCATTTCTGAGATGGTTACATTATTTTTAAAGACATATTGTTTTTAAAGACATATTGTTTTTAAAGACATCGTGTTTTTACAGACATCGTATTTTTACAGACATATAAAAACGGGGGCTTTGATGCCTCGTTTTTTTATGCTGCGACTTGCTCTTCCTCAACCATGACAGCATATACCATGGGCTAGAACCGTAGCGGAGCATGGTGAATGACTTCTTTCATGACAAAGAAGGTTCGGATCTGTCGGACACCGGGTAGGGCGATTAAGTGATTGGCATGAAGTTGATTGAAATCCGCCATATCTTGCACCCGGACCCGAAGAAAATAATCAAATTCCCCCGCAACTAACTGGCAATCAATAATGACAGGCAGGCGAATAATTGCCGCTTCAAATTCGGCAAAGCTTTCCGGTGTTGAGCGATCCAGCACCACACCCACAGTGACCAAGGTGCCCAAATCAAGATCCTGTGGATTCACTTCTGCTCTGACTGACTGAATTGTCCCTTGCTTGAACAGGCGTTCAACACGGCGGTGACACGTCGCCGGACTAATGTTGGTTTTTTCTGCCAGAACGGCATTACTCGTTCTGCCATCTTGCTGTAACAGGCGCAGCAGTTTCAGATCGATTCGATCAAGTGATTGATTCATGAAATTATCTTTCATTTTAATAGGAATATATTCATTAAAATATCTATTTATAGTACATATGTAAAATTAATATTAAAAAAATGAAAACAAATAGAAAGCACATTTCATTTCAGATTGCGTAATCTAAATGTATATCCTTTCAAACAAGATTGATTGGTTTGGTCATCGCATATAAGGAAATTTGTCATGAAATTGGAGAAGTTTGAACGTTACCCGCTTAATTTTGGTCCGACCCCGATTGAAAAACTCAGTCGCCTGAGTGAATTTCTCGGAGGCGAGGTTGAAATTTATGCAAAGCGAGAAGATTGCAACTGTGGGCTGGCTTTTGGCGGTAACAAAATTCGCAAGCTGGAATATATTGTCCCTGAGGCGCTTGCCAGTGGTGCCGATACGTTAGTCACCATCGGGGGTGTGCAATCAAACCATACCCGTCTGGTGGCTGCGACAGCGGCAAAGCTCGGTATGAAATGTCGGCTGGTTCAGGAGAGCTGGGTACCCTTTCAGGATGCGGTCTATGATCGTGTGGGGAATATCCTGATGAGTCGGGTGATGGGGGCTGAGATTGAACTTGTTGATGAAGGGTTTGATATTGGTATTCGCGAAAGTTGGGAAAATGCCATCGAAGATGTGAAAGCAAAAGGCGGTGTTCCTTATCCGATTCCTGCCGGTGCATCAGAGCATCCATATGGTGGGTTGGGGTATGTCCGGTTTGCTGAAGAAGTTCGCGAACAAGAAGCCGAAATGGGAATCAAATTCGATTATATCGTGGTGTGTACAGTGACGGGGTCGACAATGGCCGGGATGGTTGTCGGCTTTGCGGCTGATGGCAGAGCACAGAATGTGATCGGTATTGATGCTTCAGGCACGCCGGAGAAAAATCATGGGCAGGTGTTACGGATTGCACAGCATACGGCTGATTTAGTCGAACTGGGTCAGGAAATCACAGCAGAAGATATTGTCATCATGGACGATTATGCTTATCCGGCTTATGGCGTTCCTTCTGATGAGACCAATGATGCAATTCGAATTGCAGCGCGCACGGAAGGTATGATGACCGATCCGGTTTATGAAGGAAAATCAATGCAAGGTTTGATTGATCTGACACGTCAGGGATTCTTCCCGAAAGGTGCCAAAGTATTATATGCACACTTGGGTGGTGTACCGGCAATTAATGCCTATAGTTATATTTATCGTAACGGCTAATTGACTGAAATCAATTCGCTCATATATCTGGCACAATATTTTTTGTGTCAGATATATTGAATATCTCCATTATTTTATTTAGATCAATTTTTGTTTATTTATTCTTTGGTCAATAATGGGATGCACCAAAAAGGTGATCTAAGTACTGTTATTTTTGCGTTGGTACGGTATGATGAAACCCAAAATCAGGATAGATTTTTAAACTAATCTTTGCTCAGAAAGGATTCTTATATTTTAGTGGCAGGCAATCATTACATGATTTCCGACATAATAAACTAAGGATTCTTGATGATTAATATGAGAGATATTTCCTACTCCTATCTATTCGTCTCCCTCGATCAGGTTAACCTGTCAAGACTTCCTCCGTTTCTTCTATTGTCACTGAATATGAAACAACAAGCGTTATCAATTTAAGTCATCTATTTTACCGATAGGGAATAATAAAGTTTCAATCGATTTATTCAAATGATCAATTGTTTCAAATGTAAATATAGTGTGTTTTTTATTTGTAGATTGAGGAAAAATATTGATTTCATAAATATATTTTTGTGTTAAGAAAGTTATCTATCATTTTATTTTTTGTAACAAAAAGCAAGACAGAATTCGTAAATTAAAGTCGTTATTGAGTGGTTGAGACGTAAGGGATTTTAGTTTGTGAGAGGGTGCTTGCAATGGATCTGCTATCAATTGCCCCACTAAGTCATTATTCAATATTGAAATAATAATTTTTAATTAAAATACAATAACTTAACGAGGTATCATCATGGTAGCAGTAGAGCTGTTTATTGTCCTGCTCTTCATTTTTCTCGGCGCCAGAATTGGCGGTATCGGCATTGGATTTGCCGGCGGGGCAGGTGTCATCATCTTGACAATGGGATTGGGGATGCACGCTGGTACTATCCCGGTCGATGTTATTTTAATCATTATGTCCGTGATTACCGCAATTGCAGCGATGCAAGTTGCCGGTGGGATGGACTGGCTGGTTGACTTGGCAGAAAAGTTTTTAAGAAAAAATCCGAAACATATTACCTTTTATGCGCCTATCGTAACTTTTGTGATGACACTTTTGGCGGGAACCGGTCATACGGCATTTTCAACCTTGCCGGTTATTGCTGAAGTGGCGAAAGAGCAAAAAGTCAGACCGTCACGTCCACTGTCGATTGCGGTGGTGGCATCTCAAATTGCGATTACAGCATCCCCGATTTCTGCGGCTGTGGTCTTTTTCTCCGGTATTCTTGAGCCATTAGGCGTCGGTTATCTGATGTTGCTGGCCGTATGTATCCCAACCACGTTTACAGCATGTATGGTGGGTGCTTTTGTCGCGAACTTCTTAGGTAAAGATCTGGAAGACGATCCGATTTATCAAGAACGTCTGGAAAAAGGTCTGATTAAAGTCCGTGGTGTGACCAAGCGTGAGATTTTACCATCCGCGAAGACGTCGGTTTATATCTTCATCATTGCGATCGTTGCTGTGGTTGCTTATGCCACAATGATTAGTAAGGCTGTCGGATTGATTACAGATCCTGCAATCGGTCGTAACCAAGCTATTATGGCGATTATGCTAATGGCCGCGACGGCAATTATCCTGTTTACCAAGGTCGATGCTTCAAAAATCAGCTCGGTTTCAACGTTTAAATCAGGGATGAGTGCTTGTGTCTGCGTACTTGGGGTTGCTTGGTTAGGTGATACTTTTGTTTCTGGCCATATCAACGAAATTAAAGAATTATCTGCACATATTCTTGAACAATATCCGTGGATGCTAGCGATTACATTGTTCTTCGCATCAATGCTTCTTTATTCACAAGGTGCAACAACCACCGCATTGATGCCCGCTGCGCTGGCCATCGGGGTTGCACCGTTAACAGCCGTGGCTTCTTTTGCAGCTGTGAGCGCGCTCTTTGTTCTGCCAACTTATCCAACATTATTGGCGGCAGTGGAGATGGATGATACGGGTTCAACCCGAATCGGCAACTATGTCTTCAATCATCCGTTCTTTATCCCGGGTGTGGCGACCATCACTTCAGCCGTGACATTCGGATTTATCTTCGGTGGTATGATTCTGTAACAGCGTGATTGGTTGTATCTGAAAGGGGGAGCTTCTATCGCTCCCCCTTTTTAATGGGTTCAATGTTAAACAGGTTCAATGTTAAACAGAATGTTAAATGGGTTTCATGTGGGCAATCACTGTCCCGATGATTTGACAGTTACCATTGATAGATAAAAACCGCAACTCTGGCGGATAGGAAGGATTGAGCGCCTTCAGATAATTTTTATTATCAATGACTTGTATCTGTTTGAATGTTGCTTCTGCCGAATCGGTCAGCATCGCAATGACGAATTTGTTGTGTTCTGGCTCGACGAGATTCGGATCAATAAAGATCAGGTCGTTTTCCTCAAACCTTGGCTCCATCGAGTCTCCCCGAACCCGAAGAATATAAGTGCCGGGGCCACTGTGCACCGGGCAAGGATAATATTCATATTCATCCGGCGCGTACGGCGTTACTGCTTCAGAAAAATCACCGGCTTTGACCCAGGAAATCACCGGACACATGGTCGAAACGGCAGGGCCAGTACTGACGTTTGCCTGCGACGCTGTTTCAGCGTGTTCGGCATTGGCTGAATTGGTGCCGTATACGATCCATTCCGGTGAACATTCTAATGCTTTAGACATCGCCAGTAATAAGCGGTCTTTCATACTTGACTGAATGCCGTTCTCGATCTGGCTGATCGTAATTCGGTTCAGACTCAGTGATGAATCAATCTCTTTTACTCGGGCTGTCAGCATGTCTTGGGTGAGCCCTAAACTTTCTCGTCTGGCTTTGAGACGTTCGCCTAATTCAACAATCATAAATCACAATGCCCGTGATAACGGGATATCCTCAATTGGTTGTTTCTTTTCAGAACCCTGACAGGTGTTCGCATTCAGAGTCCCAATCATAGCCCTTTTCAATCCAAGTATACAGCACTTTTGTAATGATTTTTACACCAAAAAAGAAAATTTTATTACGTCGTTATATTTACACTTGCTGAAAGTTTCCTTACTATTGCTATCAAAATAGCGGTGAGACGTTGGATCCTTACCCGTTTTTCAGTATGGCAAAGGTGTGATATTCCGGCGGTTAACAAGGTGTATGAATGAGTATTAGACGGGCCAAGCGGGAACAGTGTTTTACGTTGGTCGGCAATCATATTTTTCAGGAAGGGCATTTGTCTTTTCAGGCGATGGGGATGTTGACTTATCTGCTATCGAAGCCGGACCACTGGCAAGTCAGCCCGGCGCATTTAGCCAATGTGACACAAGGATCTGCGAAGAAAACCGGTCGGGATGGTGTCTACGCCATTTTGAAAGAGCTGCGACAGGTCGGCTATGTCACGACACAAAAGCGTGCCACCGGAGAGATTGAATATATTGTTTTTGATGAACCAAAAACGGTTCATCCGGATAAGGCTATTGGGGAAATGCCTTGTGCTGAAACGGATAAGCCAGATCTGGCTGAACCAGATCCGGCTCAGACGACACAAGTAATGACTGATCCAAAACAAGAACAGAATGATCAATCAATGATCCTTGCTCAGCCATCAGCAAAAGTTGATGTGGCTATGGCCGGGTCATCACAACAACAAGCGATGCAAGCAGTGGTTGTTCATCTGAATCAAACTGCACAGACACGGTTTCAGCCGAAAGGTCAAACTGCCAGTTTCATTGTGGCTCGCTTACAGGAAGATTTTTCAGTTGAGGAGCTCATGGCTGTGATTGATCACAAAGTTCGAGAGTGGGGAAATGATGCCCGGATGCGCCAATATTTGCGTCCGGCCACGTTGTTCAACACCAATAAATTTCCGGGCTACCTCTCACAAGCGCAGTATGTGCGCGAGAACGCTAGCGCGGGGCAGTCGTTGCGAAATTGGGAGCCTGATGATGAGGATACCGGTTGGATTCATGCGTTACATCAGTTTCCTGAACAACATAACTGATTCATAACACGGGTGAGGGAATCGATGATGAAGTCAATAACCGATAAAGCAATCCAGAATGAATTGAAGGTTTTGTCCGCTGACCGTGAAGCTTCCGCAGATCAGCAGTCTGCCGATACTTTTGCAGCCCAGATCGTCAACATGATTTTACGTGAGCTACGGGGGATTCATCCGGCATGGCGCGCCTCAATCCGGAGTGAACAGGAATACGAAACGCTCAAGTTGAATTATGTCAAAGCCATGATGGAGCAGGGCGTGAATACCATGGTGCAGGTGCAACGTGGTCTGCGGATGGCACGGGCTAATTCATCCGATTTTATTCCCGGGCCGGGAAAGTTCTGCGCCTGGTGTTTGGATGATGAGGCGTGGTTGTCTGCTTATCAGCGCATGATGATGCGACGTGTACCACAAAGTCGTCTGGAACAATTGGTGCGCAACGAGTGTGAATTTGATGTACGTAAGTTAAATCAGGAAAAAGCGCAGCAGCTTTTTGAAAAAACGTATCACAAATGGGTACAGCGGGAACGGAATGGCACGTTACCCCCGCAGGTTAGCCGACTGTCATCACCACTCGTGACGACTGAATTTGACCGATTGCGTTGTGAGCGAGGGGTACCGGATCCGAATACATTAACCGGCATATTTAAACGTGTCGCTGAGCTAGGGCAGCGATATCAGAGCAATAAAATGGGGAATAAATCATGGAATTTACCACAGTAGAAATTAACGCCATGCGTAAAGAACTCATGAATTATGCGTTCTCAGCTTTGGTCCGGCGCATGCCGATGAATAAGTGTAAAGCTTATGAATATATTGCGAATTATCTCGGTGTGAAATACAGCACCGTAACCAATATGGTTCAGAAAGGGATTTCCGCAAAACATGCTGCCGGGTTATCTGCCATCGCATCCCGGTTTAAAACCCGAATGTATCGTTATCAATTTGCCCCGACCGATGCCATTTGTCAGGCATGGCTGGAACATGATTATCGCTGTGATAAAGGTAAGCATGCCAGCAAACATCTGTTCAAGCATTGGGAGCGGGATATGAACAAGTTACATATTTATGAGGATGCATGAATGTTCCAAGACAAATCTGACGGGGTTCATTTCAGTGTATTCAATATCAATACAAATCATCCTTTCTGCCTGAAAGGAGAACCACAACGATGAGTCTTTTTTCTTTCAAAACCGGACATGGGGGAGCAGTTATTTCTGAAAAAGCAACGATGTCAATTGCTGTTGGAAGTGGTACGGGAGTTGGTGTCAGTGTCGCTCAGGGTGCAGAGAATTATCAGTCGATGATGAATTCGAGTTTACATGACATCCTGACGGGAAACTTTGTCTGGTATGGTTCAGATATCGCTTTCCTCATTGGCACAACCTTATCCGTGATCGGCATTGGTATTACATTGGTGCGTTTGTTTCTGTTTCAGTCACAAAGGTAAAGGTCAAAATAAAGATAGAGGTCAGCATGAAATATAACCGATTGATTGGTACGGTACTTTTTGGTGCTGTGGCGGTCACCGGCACATTTGAAGGTCAGCGAAATGAGGCTTATCAGGATCCGGGAGGGGTATGGACGGTCTGTTTCGGAGAAACGGCAGGGGTTCGTCAGGATATGTCTTACAGTGATCAGCAGTGTGCCATGATGCTCGCCAGTTCCCTGAATTATCATAATCAACCACTGGAGAACCTGCATTATCAATTGCCACCCAATGTGCACATTGCCGCTCTTGATTTCAGCTATAACCTCGGGACGAATGCGCTGCGCCGCTCAACACTCTATCGCAAACTGAAGCAGCAGGATATTGCGGGGGCGTGTCTGGAGTTTAATCGGTGGGTATATCTGAATGGCAAAGACTGCCGTGTGACAGGGAATCGTTGCCGGGGGATCGTCACTCGCAGAGAGATTGAAACTCAGCTTTGTCTGGGACAGATTTCGGTCAGGGATGCATTGATACAATTGGGGCATACGCCCTCGGATTCTGAGGTGATGTATGATCTTTAAAGGATATGTAAGACTTGGCATTTTGGTGCTGCTTGGGTGTGGGGTTGGCAGTGTTATTCTCAGAATCAAATGGTTGGTTGCTGAGAATGAAAAACTGACCGCTCAAGTCGCTCAATCGAGTGTACAGATTATGATGCAGAAAAATGTGCTGGATCAGGTTGCTCAGGAACGGGAACAGATCAATCAGCTCCTGATCAGAAGAGCCCGGAACAGTGCTGATAACGAGGAAAAACTACGCCATGAGATTCAAACACTACAACAGGAAATATCGGGTCATTCTTGCGTTATCCCTGTTACCGTTACTGAACGGTTGCGCGAGTCATACTGACCCACCGCCGGTGATTCAGACACAGTATATTTTGCCACCGGAAGGCATGATTGTTCCCTGTTATAAACCAAGCATCAGCGGCACTTGGCCGGAGATTATCACGGAAGATATTCCCCGGCTGAAATCAGCGTTGAGCCAGTGTGCTGGCCAGGCTGATGACTATCTGCAATGGCGGGCATCCAAAGTCACGCCTTGAAATCTTTTCCCGCAACATCCTGAGTGATGTGGTCAAGATGCGTCACGCAAATCCGATATTCACGCTAAAAATCTTTCTGTTGATTCCCGAGGCTAAGTCGTTTGGGGATGAGGCTGGAAGATTTTTTGATATTTGCTGCTTCTATACCGGTTCGCTGCATCGGCTTGCGGTGATGCCAACACGTCTTATCGAAGCTTTGTACGCTACTTAATGAAAGATAATTTACATTCATCCTAAGTCGGTCTGGCAATGTGATGAGGAAACAGAAAGGAGAAAAAATTCAGTCAGCCGATAGAGAAAAAACGCTAAAAACGGCTGACTGAAAAGGAGAGAAAAGGATTAAATTAAAGACAATTCTTGTTGCAGACTGGCGCGGCTTTCAGGCGGCAGGGATTTAATTAGATTGCAGACTAACTGGTTGGCGGCCTTGGCCGAAGGGCTCAGAGTGTGGCTGTAAGATAAATTCATGACGAACGTGTGACCGCACTCAGGATCACTACAACTACAGTACAAATCAGCATGACTGTTGGTAATCCGGTTCGATTTTTGGATCCGGCTTTTCTGACCACACTCAGGGCATAACACTCTCATATTTATACCTTCCCTCTGATGAATAATTGACACAATTATAACAAGGTTGATGGCATACACCTAGCGAAATGTAAAAAAACTTACCAAGAAGTGCGAACAATCGCAGTGCAACGTTGATGCTGTCTGACGTGCGCGGGTTTTGCTGCGATTGGGCACAGAAGTTAGACCGCGGTCGTCGCCGAGTTATCCCTGACATGTTTGCTGAAGAACGTTGATGTCGAACGATATGATGTTGAACAAAATATCGACAAAACAGCACGGTTCATCACTCATTTTATCCTGATTGATTCCAGTCTGTTCCGTTTTATGCCATATCCGAATCAGGCCGAATTCAACGTGATGCATCTTTTTTCCAGACCGAGTATTCTTCTCTCAACCCAACAAAACGGGGAAATAAAACGAAGTTGCTGTTATCTAATAAATTGATATTTATAAATAAATTATCAAATGAAGAGATGTCAGACTCGGGAAAGCTAACCCATAGTAAGGTGACAGTTTCATGGCTCAGTATGAAGCGGGCGATAAGCTCAGAGAACTTAAAACATTCATCACGACGTGTGTCGGAGACGAAATTGCACAAACCCTGACAACCCAAATGAAGAATATCTCTCTGAGTCTGGACAGTCAGTTTCTGGGCAACGGTTGTCAGTTACTAAGGATGCGGTATCACGCTCGTCTGGTGTTCAATCACTTTCCACATCTCACCTATAGCCCTGCGGTACTTTTTGCCAATGTAGGGGCTTGGTTGATGGATCATGACTCAGAGCGGGAAACTGCCGCGATACTGGCAAATCCAGTCATTGAGATGACGACCGTCGATGAAACGTATTCGACAATCATTATCGAGATTGAGTTTGAAGAACCTGTCAGCGTGACAGAAGACACTGCGGGACCAATCTATTGGCGTGGTAAACAGTGGCGCATTGATGCATATGAAATCTGGGTGGCGGAAACATTGGGCAATTTCACCACAGGCCGACGTTAAGCGGCCGGAAATTGCAGAACAAAATTTCTGATTCACCCATACCAAAGGCGATTGAATCCCGACCGGGATTTGATCACACAAAGCGATTGTCTGGCATTGTCAGTGAGCGATATGACAAGCAAGCAGGACAATCGGATGATCACATAAATAGGAGCGGATAACATGGCGTGGCCCAGCGTTATTATTAATATTAAAAACATGATGAAAGGCCCCATTGCCGGGGTGGAATATCACTTTCTGTTTGTCGGATACGGAACTGTTTCCGGTGCCAAGCGTGAGTTAACGGTTGTTGATGCTTCAACCGATCTGGAAACGGCATTATCTTCAGCCGGAGAGTCTCTGCAAGCGACGGTGATGGCTGCGCAGTTGAATGGTGGCAGCGAATGGACTGCCGGCGTGATGGTCCTTGATCAAGCCGATGACTGGAAAGATGCGGTCCGTAAAGCCAATGAAACTGCAAGTTTCGAAGCATTCGCTCTGGATTTTCCTGCAACGGATAAAACCTTGCTTGAAGATGCGATTGCCATGCGTACCGAGCTGAAAAATGCACTTGGCCGGGAAACCTTCGCCGTTTGCTGTTTGCCGGAAATCGATAATACCGACGCAACCAACGGTGAAACTTGGGAAGCTTGGTTAGCGAAGTCGGTTGCGATTGTTGACGGTGTTGCCAGCCAATATATTACGGTTGTGCCATCGGTTCATGCGGATGGCTCAACACTGGGTAAATACTGTGGTCGTCTGGCGAATCAAGTGAATGCATCGATTGCTGATTCTCCGGCCCGGGTTAAAACCGGTAGTGTTGTCGGTTCAACGGATTTTCTGACAGACAAAGACGGTAAAGCGTTAGCACTGTCTGTATTGAAAACACTTGAGTCAAACCGAATTGCCTGCCCGATGTGGTATCCGGATTACGACGGCCAATACTGGACAACCGGTTGTACACTCGATGTTGAAGGCGGTGATTTCCAGGATATCCGTCATATCCGTGTGGCAATGAAAGCGGCCCGTAAAGTTCGCATCCGTGCCATTGCCCGTATCGCGGATCGTACATTCAACTCAACGCCACAGAGTGAAGCGCAGGCAAAACTCTTTATGACGCAGGATCTGCGTGAAATGGCACTGATCGGTAATCCGGGTGAGATTTATCCACCGGAAGATGATGACATTCAAATCAAATGGGTCAACAGCACTGAAGTTGAAATTTATATGGCTGTTCAGCCGTATGAATGCCCGGTCAAAATTACTGTTGCAATCTATATCAGCCAAGGAGATGAAGCATGAGTGCCCGTTTTTCCGGTCGTAGCTTTGATACGACATTATTTGGAGTATTTGTCCATGTTAAAAGTGCGACAGCGACGATCAGTGATGAGTCAGCCGTTGCATTTACTCGCGGTGTCACTGATGGTTATACCGACGGTAAAGTTAGCTGTGATGTTGAGCTTGAAATGGATCTGAAACAGTTCCAGAAAATCCATGCAGCCGCCAAAGAAGCGGGCAGCTATCGTGATATTAAACTGCAAGAGCTTCAGTTTTATGCGCATAACGGTGAAGATGAAGACAAAATCGAACTGTACGGTGTGAAATTCCTGGTTTCAGATCTGCTCAATATCGACTCAGAAAGTGCGGATAAGTCAACCCGGAAACTGAAAGGTTTCGTCACCAGCCCGAACTTTGTCCGGATCAATGGTGTGCCTTATCTGTCTAAAGCGGATACCCGTAACCTGATCAGTTAATCGATACGGGTTCAGATTAAATGGATGGTTGAATGAAAACGTATGGCATTTTTGCCGACAGAAAAATCACAATCGGACCTGTTTTAAATCCGGCTGATTAGGCCGTTATTCCAACAACGGGGAACAGCCTGACATCATCAGGCTAGCGATACCGAGGCTGAGAAAATCATCGAGAAACCACTATATCAGGGTCAGCTCTGAGGGATTTTTGCGGCCTGAATTGATGGTTGTGCCCCACTTAACAGCAATTTTATACGTGCCTCAGTGCACATAATGAAGAGAGAAACAGACATGACTAAAGCAGCTTTTACAATTCAACCGGTTGTCGTCACGATTGGTGAGACTGATTTTACGTTCAAACCAACAGTGAATGATGCCAACAACTACACCAACCATGTATCGATGGACAGTAAAATTGAACCGGCACGAACTTATCTGGAGCGTACGGTTGATGCTGAGCAGAAGAGTGAATTAGTTGAACTGATGAACACGGTTCCCGGTCTGGTGATGGAAGTTTTCGGTCTGGTTCATGAATCTTCCAAAGGCGGGATTTCAATTACCCTAAAAAACTAACAGAGCGGGTGAAGCGCATTGAAACCAATGGGTTGGAACAGGCGCTCACCCTGCGGCGGCATTACTTTCCGGACGGAGAGGATGAGCCGCAAGAGTTAGCCAGGGCGCTCTGGCTCGATCAACACGAGAAAGAGCGTATGGAAGTCGCGGTTATGAGTGCAGTTGCGAGGTTATTTAATCACCGATGAACGATTCAGTCTTAATAGAAATCAATATGATTGATCAGGTGACTCAGCCCTTATCCGGTGTTGTTGACGAGATCAATCAGATTGTCCAAACCGCCAGTAGCGATTTTGACAAGGTAAAATCCAGTGCCTCAGATGTCGTACAGACGTTCACTGAAATGGGAACGTCACTTGAACCGATATTGACGATGGATTGGGAGGTCGGCGGTGCCGACTCTCTGGAAAATGTCGGTCGCATTCTTGAGCATGTTTCTACAGCATCGAGCGAGATCCTCTCGCTCGGGCTTGGGAGTCAACTGGTCCAAGTGTTTAAAGATGCAGAAGGAGGCATTAATCAGTTTGCTGACAGTCTTGATCAGGGGATCGACACTATCGTTGAAACGTTTGATCTGGCTAAAACGAAAGCCAAAGATTTTTCCAATGCTGCCAAGGCGCAATTTGCAGCGTTGTCACAACGAACCCAGAATTATATTCAAATTGGTAAGCACCTGACCACGTCATTTTCGGCGAATGGTGTCAAGGGGTTTGCCAGCGCTGTAAAACAACAGTTTGCAGGCATTTCACAGCAAACCCAAAGTCTGATCGGCCGTATCAAAAACGTCGGAACGGTTTTTTCTACCGGCGGATTTAAAAATGGTGCCAAGAATTTTGCGAAATCTGTCAATCAGCAATTAACGAGTATTTCGCAAAAAGCAGCAGGGCTGTCTGGCATGGGCGGGCGAGCACAACAGTTTTTAGGTCCGATTTCTTCCTCGCTCGATAATGTTAAAAATAGCCTGTCTCAAGGGATGGGGGAAGGGATTGCCAAAGTCACCGCATTGGGTGAAAAGTTCCCCTTTCTGGCTGGTGGCACAGAATTAGTTGCTGCCGGCATGACATCCCTTGATGGGGTCATGAAATCGGCTTCCGGGACTATCGGTGGGGTGCAAAGTGCGATCACATTGGTCTCCGATTCTGCCGGTATTTTCCAAAATGTGATGGGATCGGCTTCAACCGTGATCACCACGTTTCAAGGCGTCATGGGCGCGATGTCAAACGTGATGGCTGTTTTTGGCCGTTTGATTCCGAGTGTCTCAACCGCGATGATGGTGATGACCAGCCCTGTCACTTGGATTGTATTGGGAATCGTTGCGTTGATCGCAGCTGTTTATCTGATTATCAAATATTGGGATGACTTGGTTGCGGCCATGTCGAAAATCGAGATTTTCCAGCAAATCGGCAATCTGTTTGGCTGGCTGGGCGATATGTGGGGACAGTTTGTCTCTTATCTTTCCGGCACAAGTTTTGGTGCCATTTTCGGTAAGATTTTCAATCAGATAAAGTTCTATATTGATAAGATTATTGGGATGTTCAAAAGTATTGGCTCTGGTATCTCCTGGGTAGCAGGCAAGCTTGGTCTTTCATTCGGCAGCGATGATGCTGAGAAACCTGAACAAGGTGTGTCCACGGAGACCCGTGCAGCGGAGAACATTCAAAAGCAGGTTCAATCCGTTAATCAGACATCGGAGTCCGTCAGTGAACGTCCATCCGGGAGTGATTCTGTGATGGCTTACAAACAGAAACAGAACACTTTGCCTTCCGGTATGGTGCAGAACATGAACAAGACACAAAGCCAACAGGTGAGTGAGGTGAAACGCTTTGGTGACATTTACATCACCGCACCGAATGGTTTGACACCGGATCAACTCGCAGAATGGGACGAACTCAATGTCGGATAAACAGTATATCGATATCAAAGTAGTCGATGGCGGCTGGGATATTGATGCCGGTCAACAGCCAACTATCTGTAGCGATACATACAGTATCGCTCAGGATGTCAAGCACGCCATCATGGAATCCGGCTTAGCCAGAGCGCTTCAGGCTGAGAGAAATCCAGTGCTGCGGGCCAATGTGTTACTGCAAATTGAACAAATTGCGGAACAGGATCCCCGGATTATTCCGGGCACAGTCACCGTGACCGGAGATGTATCCGGCACCATCGGGCTCTCTGCTCAGGCATATGACAGTGAGGGCGTTATCAATACAGAGGTAAACACATGAGTAACAGACCCCAAGCCGATTTTTTAACCATTCTGGCGGAATCCGGCGTTCCGCTGAACGAGCAGGCATTAGAAGACCAATTGAAAACCGAAGTGTCTGCGGCTGGCAGTTTACTGGCGAATGACTCTGAAATGTCACCGTTCTGGCGCTGGGTCCGGGCGGCGGTCATCAAACCCGCATTATGGATGACCAGAACGCTTTTAGTGACACATGTCATGCCAAATATGTTCGTGGCAACCGCAGAACGCTGGGCACTGGAACTGAAAGCGTGGGAACTGAATGTGGAACCGAAGCAAGCTGTGAAAACGCAGGGTAATCTGAAGATGACCAAAGAAAATGCCAATGATGAAGTGCTTGTCGAACGGGGTGTTTTTATACAGACACTTGCAATTGAAGGCGTTGTTTATCGGGTTAAGGTTACTGAAGATACGGTGATTCCTGCCGGACAGACAAGCGGACAGGTTCCCGTTGAAGCAGAGCAAGCTGGTGTCGCTTATAACCTGCCTGCCGGTTATCTCAATATTTTACCGACAGAGGTTGCGGGCATTGTTGCTGTGGTGAATGACGCAGGATGGATTACCCGGTTGGGCGCGAATGAAGAGACTGATGAAGAGCTCGCATTGCGACTTCAAAACGCCTTCACCGGTTCCGGTGAGTGGCATATTAATGATGTTTACCGTTCGATTATTGCCAGTGTTGCGGGCATCCGCAGTGATAATATTTTCTTCCGCAATACTGGCGATATCACACCGGGGACGGCAGAAGCGCTGATTTTGGTTGAAGTGGGTGAAACCCCGCAGTCGATCATTGACACACTAAATGATTACATCATGAATCAGGGCCATCACGGTCATGGTGATGTGCTGACCTGCAAACCGATTCCCGAAACACGTCACGATGTGATTGCAGATGTGGTACTGGCAAAGAATCTGACTGTCGCACAGATGACAGAAACACTTCAGGAAGTGAAAGATCGGATTCGCGCTGCATTTCGTGAAACCAAAGCATATGACGAAATGACCCGCGCAGCGCCACAGAGCCGGTTTAGTATCTCCCGTATGGCGACAGAGATTCACAATAACATGGCCAATGTGAAGTCAGTCCGTATCACGCTTGATGGCGAGATTCAGGAAGACATTGTCAGTGGTTATACGCAGCCGCGTTTAAACGCTTTAACGGTTGGGGAGTTGGCAGATGAATAGTAACAATGCGCCTCAAATGGAAGAGATTGTGATTCCGTGGTGGGAAGATGGTGAAACGACCTCGGAAGCGCTGAAAGAACCTTATTTTCTGACCCGGGGGGTGAAAGCTTTCCTCAACAAAATTCGCTCGGGCTTGCTGTTTCCGTTGCAACAGATCGATGCACTGACCTGTCATGAGTCCTTGTTGAACCTATTGGCTTGGGATCGCGATATTCAACGTTTTGCCGGAGAGCCGTTGAGTTTGTTCCGGTCACGGGTGAAATATGCCGCGATTAATGCCAAAGATGCCGGCAGTGTTGCTGGGTTTAAACGCATTTTTGCCCGGTTAGGCGTTGGGATTGTCGATTTTAAAGAGCGGCAAGACCCGACCGAGTGGGATGTCTGTCTCATCCAGTTAACTGACAGCGATATCTCGATGAATACCCGCTTGGTTCAGACCTTAATTCGCCAGTACGGCCGCACTTGTCGCCGTTACCGTTTTCAAATTGTCTATCCGTCAACGGTAACACTGGCAGCCAACGGATTTCATCAAACGTTTGCACTGTATAGTGCATCACTGTAATGGGGGCGATGATGAGTCAAGTAGCAATTCCTTTGGCCTTTGAAAACTATCTGCAAGATCGAGTGGTCAACGGTCTGGCCCCGGATATGAATGAGATGATCTTTGCTTATCTGCCGGATTTGGACTCGGAGCAAGTGATTGATCGCCATTTAGGACTACCGGCGCCGAGTTATTGGGTGTATCGGCAGGATATCACCCAGAAAGCGAAACTGAACGATGATTCCGTGGCTTATTCAGTCGTGATACCCAGTGAGGTTGAAGCGTTTACTTTTAATGCGATCTACCTGCATGACAAACAGACTGCGAATTCTTGTGGTCTGGTGGTGCACAAAAGCGCGGAAACCAAAGAACCGGGGATGTCGAGTGTCCGCACTTGCGTGCAGCAATATTCCGGAGCTGCAAGGGCAGCCAAGATTACCGTAACACCAGAAAGCTGGCAGATCGATTATCAGGCCCGTTTATATGGGATGGATGACGACTTACGTTTGGCATGTTTGGACCTGTTTGGGAAGGCGTCATTCTTTGCCGATGGTTTTTTGGTTCAGGCGGTTGATGGTCAGTATGTCTGTGCAGCCGGAACCGGTTATGTTGCCGGTCTGCGTTGTGTCAATGACCATCAGGTTAACATCATCGATGTTCAGGTCGGTGCCGGCATTTATTTGGATGCCAGTTGGCAGGGACAAGTGGTGAGTCGCTGGACGACGGACTGGCAATTAGTCGCGAGTACCACCCCATTAACCGATTATGTTGAAGACGGTATTCAGCACTATGTTACGCCAATTGCCCGGGTTGAAACGGATGGTCGCGTGACGGATTTGCGGCATTTAGGGCTGGATGAGAACAAGCTTCCGGATGCGACGAGTCTTGCAAAAGGTGCCGTCATTTTAGCAACTGATCATCAAGCGAATACGGGGCAGGGAACTGGTGTTCTATCTGCGCAGCAATTGAAACAAGCACTGGGCCAGTTTGGCAGTTTTGGTACCGCCATTGATTTAGGCGTTATTGCAAACAATGCGGCGTTCGATTCTGTCCCGACCGGGTTGATTCATTTTGCCTCCAGTCTGATCTCCGGCACGCAAATCGAGTATCAGGGGATGAAAGTTCGGCATCCCAGTGGTGATTACTCAGTGATTGCCGGCGGATATCACGCAGGTAACAATGCCTTGGTTATGTATCACTCGTCTGGCAAGAAATGGACAGATGTGCTGATGGCGGATCATGCGAACAGCATGTGTCCGGTCGGAGTCCCCCAACCATGGCCGACAGATACCGCGCCCGCGGGATGGGCGATCATGAAAGGACAGGCGTTTGATACAAAAGTTTATCCGGTACTGGCTGCTTTATACACCGATGGGATTTTGCCGGATATGCGCGGGCTGGCGATTGTCGGTAAGAAAGATGAGGAGTCAGTGCTTTCTTATGAAGCCGATCAGGTTAAACGGCACGGACATACAGGTACGATGGCTAACGCGGGTGCACACTATCACTATCGCGGTAATATGAATATTTACGGTATGCTTAGTGGGGTTCAGTCTGGTGTCAGTACGGTAATTGGAGCCAATGGTGCTTTTTCTGCTAGCAAAACGACGAATAATGGTAACTCGGCTGCGGGGGGATCCGGACAATATAATATTTATTTTGATGCCAAGCATAACTGGGTTGGTGGTACTTCAATCTCTGGTGAACATACGCACCCGATCAATATTGAAGCTTATGGTGCAGAAGAAAACACGATTAAAAACCGTAAGTATAACTGGATTGTGAGGTTAGGATAATGAATGCTTTTATGACTGAATCTCAACACATCGAGGTCTCATATATCGATGGTCACGGATGGTGGATGGGTAATGGTGTTGAGCATGTGGCTGCAGGGACAGCCCTTGGGGAAGACTGCACGCCGACTGTGTATCGTCCGTCGGCTGCCGGAAAAACAGCGCGTTTTCATCCTGAAAGTGGCACATGGTCGGCAGAAATTGAGAATATGGCGGCAAAGACCTATTACTCGGACACCGGTGCAGCATTCACCATTGGCGTGCCTGACGGGACATATCCAGGAAACGCGATTACAGCACCACCACCAGATTATGACCCACGTTCTCAAGCCGTTTTATATAAGGACGGTGTGTGGAAAATTTATCGCAACCGGATTGGGATGTCTTATTGGGATCATGAAGGTCATGAGCACACCATTACTGAACCGTATTTTGATCTGCCGGCAGATTGTACCTTTGAGGTACCACCACCGCCAGAGGATGGTTACGTTGTTCGCTTGATGGATAACCAATGGCAGCAAGTGGCAGACCATCGGGGTGAGATTGCTTATGTCAAGCTCCGAGCGAGTGATACGGACGCAGATTATCAAATCACCGAGTTAGGTGCGGTTGCTGAAACTCATACATTGATTGCTCCCGATTTATTCGATGCCTGGGATGACAGCTCGGATACATGGGTCTATGACGTCGAGAAAGAGCGTCACTATAAAATGTCAATCGAGAAAAACTGGCGTGATGAGCAGCTTCGCAATGTACTCGATCGCATCGACCAGTACGAAAAAGATCAGAACTATGAGCAACATTACCGGACTTCTCCGCTGAGTGAGACCGAGTATTTAGGCTTGCTCGGCTATCGAAAACTGCTGTGCGATTACCCGGAAAGTGATGGTTTTCCGTTTGGTGAGCGTCCCGTTGTGTCGTATCCCGAGTCGGTTGAAGAACCACCCAAACCGACCATGATGCAACGTGTACTGAACAAAGTGAAGCCTCGCTGAGGGTGTGATCACAATCATCATGTCATTCAAAACACGATAACGATAAGGCAGCTGACAGATATTTCGGATGCTGTCATCCCTTTCTGCATCGTGTTCAAGAAAAAGGTTTATTATGAGTCAAGTTGTTATTCCTCTGGAATTTGAAAGCTATTTACAAGATCGGCTGATCAACGGGCAGGCCCCGGATATGAATGAGATGATCTTTGCTTATCTGCCGGATTTGGATCCGGAGCAAGAGATTGATCGTCATCTGGGGCTGCCGGATCCGTCTTATTGGGTACATCGACAAGATATTACCCAAAAGGCAAAGTTGAATGATGATGCTGTCATTTACTCGGTAGTGATCGCCGGTGAGATTGAAGTGTTTACCTTTAATGCCATTTATTTGCATGACAAGCATACTGAGCATTCTTGTGGTTTGGCGGTACACAAAACTGCGGAAACCAAAGAGCCGGAGATGTCGAGTATCCGTTCTTGCGTGCAGCAATATTCCGGTGCCGCCACTGCGGCGAACATTCATGTGACGCCGGAAAGCTGGCAGATCGATTACCAGGCGCGCTTGTATGGGATTGATGACGATTTACATTTGGCATGTTCTGACCTGTTTGGCGCAGCTTCGTTTTTGGCGGATGGTTTTCTGGTCAAATTTGTGGGGGGCAAATATGTCTGTGCTGCCGGGACGGGCTATGTTGCGGGGCTGCGTTGTGTTAATCACGGGCAGACCGACATTGCCGATGTAGCGCCCGCGTCCGGAATTTACCTCGATGTGAGTTGGCAAGGAGAAGTGGTAAGCCGTTGGCGCAGCAACTGGAAACTCACGGCCAGTACCACGGCTCTGACCGACTATGTTGCTAATGGCGTTCAGCATTATGTGACGCAAATTGCCCGGATTGAGTCAGACGGTCGTGTGACGGATCGCCGTCATTTGGGGCTTGATGAGCACAATCTTCCTGATGCAACGAGCCAATCCAAAGGGGCGGTTGTGCTGGCGAGTGATGCACAAGTCAATGCCGGACAAGGGCGTGGTGTGGTGTCTCCGCAGCAGTTGAAGCAGGCATTCGATCAGTTTGGTACATTTGGTTCAGCGGTGGATTTAGGCGTTGTCACAGATGATGCACAATTAGATGCCGCGCCGACCGGGCTACTCCATTTTTCAGCGAGCTCTCAACAAGAGAGTCAGGGCATCAAAATCCAACATCCGGAGGGGTATTATTCTGTGATTGCCGGATCTGACAATCACAATAACCCCAGTGTGTTTTTATATCATTCTGTATCAGGCTCATGGCGGAGAATGACAACCGACAATGATATCCAGCGGAGTTTTGTCGGCATGATTGCTGATTTTCAAATCGCAGCACCTCGCCCCGGTTGGTTGAATGCCAACGGAGGCGAAGTTTCCCGCACCACCGACGCAATTTTGTGGCAATACGCTCAGGATGCCGAGCTGATCATTGAACAGACGAACAAAGATGCTGACCCGATGAAGTATGCCGCCTATTTTGGTGATGGCGATGGTTCAACAACGTTTACCTTGCCGAATTTCCATCTGGGACATTTCCGGCGTGGTGCGAAATCGGGTGTGGCACATGGTGCAACACAAGGCGATGCAATTCGGAATATTTATGGAAGCATTGATGGTATTCCACATAAAGACGGTTTTGCTACATCTGGTGCAATTAGTGTGGCGGTATCTAACATTTCACCATCAAATTTAACCGATGGTGGAGCCAGAGTTTATTTGCACACATTCGATGCCTCTCGAGTTGTACCAACTGCTGATGAAAACCGCCCGTATACGGCAAATATTTCGGTGAAAATTTTCAGAGGATGGCTATAAGCATGAACAAAAAAATTACCGCTTATCATTATTCATATGAGACTGGTTTGTTCGCCGGTACCAGTCTGGCTTTCATTGAATACGGCTACGATCACTATATCAAACCGCAATGTGCCACATTTACACCGCTGCCGGAATTCGATAGCGCGACCCAGCAGTGCCGTTATCTGGCAGAGCATGATCGCTGGGCTGTTGAGGCGATTCCTGAAGAGCCAGGTGACGATACTGAAGCGACGCCAACAATGCTGTCGGAGCTATCTGAAGCGTCATCATCCGTCATCGATGAACAGACACACTCTGCGCAAGCGAAGCCCGGAGCGATGCGACGGCTGTTGAATCGACTCTCTTCCCGCTGAGCGCAGAGCACACAATACGGTTAACCATGCTGAGCGGTGCAAATTCAACTTTATAAACAGAGCTTTATAAATATAGCTTGATGTTTTCATCGCTCAGCTCATCAAAAAAGGTTTTTATCATGAGTCAGGTTGTGATTCCTTTGGAATTTGAGCGTTACCTGCAAGATCGGATTATCAACGGGCAAGCCCCGGATATGAATGAAATGATCTTTGCTTATCTACCCGATTTGGACCCGGAACAGGCCATTGATCGTCATCTGGGATTGCCGGACCCGTCTTATTGGGTCTACCAACAGGATATTACGCAGCAGGCGAAACTGAATGATGATTCTGTTATTTATTCGGTCGTCATTCCCGGTACGGTCAAGGCATTTACATTTAATGCCATTTATCTGCATGACAAACAGACCGCCAATTCATGCGGTTTGGTTGTGCACAAACTGACAGAGACCAAAGAGCCGGAGATGTCGAGTGTTCGGTCCTGCGTGCAGCAATATTCAGGGGCTGCCACTGTCGCAAATATTGATGTGACACCGGAGAGTTGGCAGATCGATTATCAGGCCCGTTTGTATGGTATGGATAACGACTTACACTTGGCATGTTGGGATCTGTTTGGCGATGCGTCATTTTTTGGCAGTGGATTTCAGGTCAAAGTGTCGGGCAGTGATTATTTGTGCTCTCCCGGTGTCGGTTATGTGGGCGGATTGCGTTGTGTCAATGACACGCAAACAATCCTTCCGAATGTGCAAGTCGGTGACGGGATATATTTGGATGCAAGTTGGCAAGGGAATGTGCTGAGTCGTTGGACAACGCAGTGGCAATTGGTTGTGAGTGCCACTCCATTAACCGACTATATGGACCACGACACACAACATTATGTGACTCAGATTGCCTCCGTGAAAGCGAATGGGAGTGTGACTGATCTCAGACATTTAGGCATTGATGAGCGCAAGCTGCCAAACGCGGCCACAACCAGAAAAGGGGTCGTGAGTCTCGCGACTGACGGGAATGTGAAAGCCGGGAAAGGGACTGGCGTGATCTCTCCGCGGCAGTTGAAGCAGGCATTGGATCAGTTCGGGGGATTTGGTCAGTCTGCCGATTTGGGGATGATTACGGATAATGCAGTATTAGATGCAGCACCGACGGGATTTCTTCACTTTGCCTCTCATCTGATGACGGGAACACTAGCAGAATGTCAGGGGATGAAAATTCATCACCCGGATGGTTATTACTCGATTATTGCGGGGTCAGGCAGTCAGCAGGAACCAGCGCTCTTTTTCTATCATTCGGTACAGAATGAATGGACGTCTGTCCTGACAAATCTCAACGCTCAATTCGCCCCATATCAATCAGATCGAATCTATCGAACTGGTGATGTATGCACGACCTATGATTCTGGTACCGGTGAGCGAAAATTCTGGCAAATGTACGCAGGCCCGAATATGACTTGTGTCGGGAAAGACCCGGAAGATCTATTAAATCGACATGATGGGTGGTCAGATCCGTCAGCGCCATTTTGGTGGATCCCATATGGTGGAAAAGTAGGGCAACCCTTTTTCTGGCTTGATACGACCCCTCCAGAAGAAGCGGTTATGGAAATTAATGCTGACTTACCTATTTCAGTTTACTGGCGCTTAGCCAGAGCATATCCACATCTGGTGACCGGAGATACGATCAACACAGGTGAAATCCGCGGTGAGTTTTTGCGTGTGCTTGATCAAGGGAGGGGCGTTGATTCTGAGCGCAGTATTAACTCATGGCAGAATTCATCAGCATTTGTGGGAGATGGTGATGGTTATAATATTCTGGTCCCTAATTTAAGGTCGGCAAAACACAAAAAAGTTTTAGGTTTTGAATTTGATAAGGCAACTGATTCAATATCAGCAAATTTCGCTGCGCTTGATAATAATGATCGAAATTCAAAAGTGATCACTTCTGGGGCAAAAAGTCTTGAGACAGCGAATATAACATCAGATTTTGCTCGGTTGAGGGTTCGTAATATCGCTCGTCCAATGGCCATTTATATATAGAGGATTCACGATGAAATACTGGCAATTTGACACAGTAACAAGAGAAGTTTCTACCGTTGCAACAGAGGCTTTAAAGCGTGGGGGTATATATCATATTCCAACCAATGCAATTACGGTTTGTCCTCGAAAACCTAAATCTGGATTTGCCGTTGTTGCTTTCAAAAATAAGAATGGCACAAAATATATTGAGGATTATCGCGGATCATTAATTACTCATACAACCAATCATTCGACAAAAGTTCACAATATTCTCGGACCTATTCCGGAAGAGTGGACACTTAAGCCTCGGCCTTTGCATGGTTATTGGGATAGCAAGATTAGCGATTGGGTGATTGATAGCGCTTCCCAGAAAAGAGAGATAGCAGAATCTGAATACCAATGGGTTCAAAAAGAACTGGCTGATGTAGATATCCAGCTCAAGTATCACGCCACCGGTGATACCAAAAGGCAGCAACTGACCGCTGAAGACTGGTATGCCTATGCGATTGCGCTACGTGATTACACCAGCACTGACGACACAGGCAATCCGATACTGGTGGGCGATGTGCGTCCGAATCGGCCTACGGGGGGGCGCTGATGATGTGGACTCAATCATCACTCACATGGCCAACATCGGCCAACGAGATTCAAATCCGCGCGTCCTCGGTGATCGAGCAAGTCGGTGCTGATCATGGCGAAGAGCGCTTAGCGGCACTGGAAAGTGACGCAGCTTTCGGCCGTCACCCACTCAGTCAAGATGCTCAGGCATTGCTGAATTTGCGCACGGAACTGGATCGTTTACTCAGTCAGGGGCAAGTGCTGACGGTGACGCCGTATCAGTTTCAGGTCGGGGGGGAATCGGAATCCGGAGAGATTCTTGATACCGATGCTGCGGTTAAGCGCCTGGCTGAAAAGCTCAGAGACTATGCAGATACGCACCGACCCAATGGTCAGCTTCACGCGATTGTGGTGATGTTGACGGCTCCGACCCGACAGCAGTTTGCCGAGCAGCTTCAGCGTGTGACGACCGTAATGCCGCTGCCTGAATGGTGTCAGGCCCAGCGTCACACAGAGTCGTTACTGGCCGCAGACCACGAAAAATTACGCAAACCGGCGGCCATTATTCAGCCTCGGTTTAAACCGGTGGCGCCTGTGTCGACGACGCCATTTGCCGACATGAATGCTGCGCTGGGAACGCACATTGCAACGTTGGAATCACTGGCCAGTGATCGGGTTAATGTTATTGGCAAGCTCCGTCAACTGGCGGAAAAACGTCAATCGACACTGCAAACGGTCAGCGACACGCTCCAGGCAATGCAAACAATGAATGCACAAGTTTGGTCGGTTGCTTTAACGGGTGAACTGGCAAGCTTAAGTCATCAGTTAGCGGAGATGTTGCCGCCCAATTATCATCGCTATGCGGTTGCCAGTTTAATACTCAGTGCATCTCCGATGCCATTCTTCGAGGAGCTACTATGTTCGCCTTAAATAATCAGACATTTGGATTAAAGAATCTTACCGTCAGCTTTGAACGGGAATTAAAAAGCAAAGATATGAGTGCTCAGTCGTCTGGCACGCAAGAAGCGGAACAGGGTGATAAAGCCGCAACACTCAATGTCTCCGGTCTGATTGCTTTTCATCACATTCGCAAGCTGGAAGAATTGCAAACCATGAGCTCGGCAAAGGACGATAAGGGTAATCGCATGGTCTATACGATTGTCGAAGAGATGGCGAATGCGTTTAAAATCAAGAATGTCAGATTCTCCGGCCGTTTTTCTGCAACCCAACAGGAAAATATGATGGCCTGGAAGGTCTCTTTTCAGCTGAAAGAATCGAATAGTGTCGCAGAGCAAAAAGAGACACGGCAAAAAGAAAAAACCAAAGCCAAGCCGACTCAGAATCCTCGTCTTCAGCAGTCATTGCAACAAAATCAGCGGCAAACAGAACAGACCAAAGCCAAACCGATTCAGAGTTCTCGGTTTCAACAGTCATTGAAACAGAATAAGGAGGCGACCCGATGAATTTGGAAAAACGGCTCTATATTTCCGGGGAAGAGGTATCTCTCGCCCGACAGATGATCAGTCTGAAACTGTCGCTGGGTAGCAAGGCCATTTTCACCATTCAGGCTGAACACGCCCCGGAACGGTTCGAACTGGTTCGGCTGGATATCGGCTATGAGCATGACCTATTTATCTTTTTTGAAGGTTATATTGATAAAATCCAACCGGCAGAAAATGGCTTCTTCAAGATTACGGTCAAAGAAAATGCCGGAATTCTCAGCCAGCGGTGGCCAATCAGTCTTGAGCATCCGACAGCGATTGATGTGCTTGATCAACTGGCTTTACTGACCGGACTGGATTTTAAATATCCGGATACCGACTATATGCGGCAAATGATTCCTAACTTTGTGCATCAGGGAAATGGCTATCAATGTTTGGATGCGCTGGGCAAAGCATTTGCAATCGAAGACTGTATTTGGTGTCAGGATACCGATCAGAACATTTATGTGGGTAGCTATGCCGATAGCCGCTTTGCCGGAAAACCGATGTCGGTTCCGGCTGAGTTCACTTCTCGTCAGACGAGTAATAGTGTTACGTTTGTGCCATATCCGATGCTGCGACCCGGCAGAGTGATGAATGGTCACCGGATCACGCGGGTTGATCTGATCGAAGATGAGATGACGGCTTACTGGCACCCCGTCAGTAGTGAAGCCGCAGCACAGAAACAGCAGATCTATAATGAGTTTCCTGAACTCTCGGCAGGATATCATTTGCCGTTGTTCGGCCGGGTTGAAGCGGTTCGTGATGCGGTGCCGCAAGGGAAGATCGCAGATTCATTTCGGCCACGTTATGCGGTTGATGTGCAGATGTTGGATGCGGATCTTCAGCCCGATTATTCTGTGCCGGTCTATCGCTCAATTCCGTTGCCGATCGCGATGGGCGGTGTTGAATCGGGGTTACTGGCGTATCCGCTCGAAGGTATGTTGGTGGAAATCGCTTTTGCTTACGGGCGCAGTGATCGGCCGATCATTCGGGGAGTTTATGGTCTCAATTATATGCTGCCATCGATTGAGCCCGGAGAGCAATTACAGCAACAGCGAGATGAAGTCAGTCGACGGATCGACGCTGCCGGGAATATCACCGATAGAACCGATCAACAGATGATGCGAGCAGCGGAGCAGATACAGGATCAGGCACAGCATTATCAGGGCGCATTCGGTCAGCATCAGTTGGATATCCGGGAACATAGTCAGGAAAATATCTCGGGTAAGAAACAGATTGAGGCTTTGGGCGCGGTTGAATTGCTGGCCGGAGATAATCTGGAACTTGGTAGTCTCGGCAATTTGCATATGGCAACTGCCGGAGACTGGATTACCACGGTTGGCCAGCTGCGGAACACCGTCATTCAACTTGATGAGCGGCTAAAAGTGATGGGGAACCGGCTGGAAGTGATTGAAAAAGACTGGGAAGCCTCAGCGACCAATATGCGTTTTACCGCAGACTTGATCACGATGAATGGTGGCAGTGGTGTTGTGCAGGGCGACTGTATCTGTGCCTTTACCGGTCAAAAACATTCTGATTTCTCTTCAACAGTTAAGGCAGGAAAATAATGGCACTGAGTAAAAAATCATTAAAAAAACGGATTATCACGGAACTGAAAGAGCAAAAATTTGTAACGGAAGGAACACATGCCCGCTCAGATGAACTGGCCACTGCACTGGCAAACGCGATTGTTGATGAAATCACAGAAAATGCCAAGGTTATCGTTGCCGGAGGAAGCTCTGCGGGACAGTGGCCAGTCAATTAGTCCGCTTGTATAGAATTCATCGATAGCATTTTATGAATGCTGCGTTTCAAACCGGATCGTAGTCATCAGTGATAACACCACTTGTTTGAGATTGGGCGGCATTTGATGCCAGAGGGTCAGGTATTCAGCGTTGTTGAGATGATCCGCTTGCGTCATCTCAGCAACGCCGAGTACCAGCATAATTTGATCTCGCATCTCTAGCGTCATGGACTGGCGTCCGGATAGAACACGTTTAATTTTGGATTCGTCGATTCCGGAAAGAGTTGCCAGTTGCGCATAAGAGAGCCCTTTATTTTTTAATATTTTCCGAATGAAGATAACAGTGGGATGCAAAATCAATCCTTAAGACAACGCATATGATAGTTAACAATATTATCATTAAAGGTATTGATTCTATTGCCGATTTTATGATGGGAGAGTAGTTCGCCTGTTGAACCTTTTTCGCTGCTCAGTTTGTTTTTCGGACTAATTGAAAGTTGTTGGTAGCAGATCTCATAAAATTTATTGCACTATAGCAAAATAAACAAATTCAACGTGAGGTGTAGGGTTATTATGAACAGAAAAATCAAAGAATTAGAGTATATTGCTGATGAGGCTGAACTGGCGGTGCTGGCACTATCTTCTACATTATTGATGGAGTATAAAGGCGTAGCGGTACTACAAAGAAAGATGTATGAAATTAGTCAGAAAGCCCATCAGCTGATCGCACAGGAAACACGTCAGCGCAAAGAGGTGGTTTGCAAGGCTGAACCTGAGACAAAAGAATATCATCCATCGGTTTGATAAATGGGTTGAGATTTCATCTCGTTGATTTAGAATAGTTGATCAGGTACTCAGGATGGTGCATCCGTATTTGCATCAAAATGGGTACTATTTTTATGTCGCGCGTTTTGCTCTGAAAAAACAAAATGTACGAATTAATAAAGCAAGTGTTGCTTGGTGCGCAACACCACTGTAAAGGATAAATCATGCCTATTATTACTCTTCCTGACGGTAGTCAACGTCAATTCGAAAACCCAATTTCTGTTTCAGACGTTGCCTTGTCTATCGGTGCAGGTCTTGCGAAAGCAACCATTGCCGGACGTGTTAACGGTGTTCGTGTTGATGCCTGTGATCTCATTGAAAACGATGCCAGCTTAGAAATCATCACCGCAAAAGATGACGTTGATGGTTTGGAAATCGTTCGCCACTCATGTGCCCACTTATTGGGACATGCGCTCAAACAACTGTATCCTGATGCCAAGATGGCGATTGGTCCAACGATCGACAGTGGCTTTTATTACGATATCGATGTAGAACAATCATTGTCGCAAGAAGATTTAGAAAAAATCGAAGCGCGAATGAAAGCGCTGGCGAAAACCAAATATCAGGTGGTCAAAAAGAATGTCAGTTGGCAGGAAGCCCGTGATGCGTTTGAATCTCGTGGGGAACCATACAAGATAGAAATTCTGGACGAAAATGTGGCGCGTGATGATCGTCCCGGCCTTTATCATCATGAAGAATATATTGATATGTGCCGCGGCCCTCATGTTCCTCATATGGGGTTTTGTCAGCATTTTAAACTACTGAATGTGGCTGGTGCTTACTGGCGTGGTAACAGCGACAATAAAATGTTGCAGCGTATTTACGGCACGGCCTTTCATGATAAGAAAGCCTTGAGTGCACATTTGACTCGTCTGGAAGAAGCAGCTAAACGCGATCACCGTAAAATCGGTAAACAACTCGATTTATTCCATATGCAGCAGGAAGCGCCGGGAATGGTGTTTTGGCATCATAACGGTTGGTCCGTCTTCCGCGACTTAGAAGTTTTTGTGCGTGAAAAACTGACGGAATATGATTATCAGGAAGTGAAAGGTCCACTGATGATGGATCGCGTCCTGTGGGAACGTTCAGGGCATTGGGATAAATATGCCGAAGCGATGTTCACAACGAATTCTGAGAATCGTGAGTACGCGATTAAGCCAATGAACTGTCCCGGCCATGTACAGATTTTTAATCAAGGTCTGAAATCCTACCGTGATTTACCGTTGCGGATGGCTGAGTTTGGTTCATGCCATCGGAACGAGCCGTCGGGGTCTCTGCATGGCATTATGCGTGTTCGTGGTTTTACTCAGGATGATGCGCATATTTTCTGTACTGAAGAACAGATTCAGCAAGAAGTCACTTCTTGTATTAAAATGGTCTATGATGTTTACCAGACATTTGGTTTCGACAACATCGCGGTGAAGCTTTCTACTCGCCCTGAACAACGGGTTGGTAGTGATGAAATTTGGGATCGTTCTGAAGAAGCATTAATGCTTTCGCTGAAATCAATGAATATTGATTATGAAATTCAGGAAGGCGAAGGGGCATTCTATGGGCCGAAAATTGAATTTACATTGCATGATTGCCTTGACCGGGCATGGCAGTGTGGTACAGTGCAGCTCGATTTTAATCTGCCGAACCGTTTAGGCGCGACTTATGTCGGTGAAAACAATGAGCGTCTGGTGCCTGTGATGATTCACCGGGCAATTTTAGGCTCACTGGAACGGTTCATCGGTATTTTGATTGAAGAATATGCAGGATTTTTCCCGACTTGGCTTGCACCAGAGCAGGCGGTCGTATTAAATATTACTGATAAACAATCTGATTATGTTCAGAATGCGGTACGAAAACTACAAAAATGTGGAATTCGAGCAAAAGCAGACTTGAGAAATGAAAAGATAGGCTTTAAAATCCGCGAACATACTTTGAAACGTGTACCGTATATGCTGGTTTGTGGTGACCAGGAAGTAGAAGCTGGCGAAATCGCAGTACGGACACGAAGAGGCAAAGACTTAGGTAAATTTAAGCTGGATGATTTCATTGAGTTGGTCCGGACCGAAGTCTTAAGCCGTAAGCTCAATCTGGAGGAATAAACTATTAAAGGTGGAAGACGTGGCCAAGTGCCGGCCAAACAAAACCAACATCGTATCAACGGAGAAATTCGGGGTGTACGTGAAGTCCGTTTATCGGGAGCAGAGGGTGAAGAATCGCGGATTGTTTTAATTCAAGAAGCGCTTGATACGGCTGTAGAAGCCGGTATGGACCTTGTTGAAATCAGTCCCAATGCAGAGCCGCCTGTCTGTCGTGTGATGGATTATGGTAAATTCCTCTTCGAGAAGAGCAAAGCTGCAAAAGAGCAGAAGAAAAAGCAAAAGCAGATCCAGATTAAAGAAGTAAAATTCCGACCTGGAACTGATATTGGAGACTATCAGGTAAAACTACGCAACCTGTTACGTTTCCTTGAAGAAGGCAACAAAGTGAAGGTAACAATTCGCTTCCGTGGCCGAGAAATGGCACACCAAGATATCGGTGTCGATGTTTTGAATCGTCTGAAAGAAGATACAGTAGATATTGCTGTTGTAGAATCTTTCCCTAGTCGGATCGAAGCCCGTCAAATGATTATGGTGTTAGCCCCTAAGAAGAAGTAATGACCGGCTTGCAAGTAATAAGCCCCCGCTGTCTGAGTACGGCGGGGTTTTATTCGCCCTCATTACATGGTTATTAAAATCGAAACAATGCGGAGTTATTCATCATGCCTAAGATGAAAAGCAATAGAGGTGCTGCTAAGCGTTTTAAGAAAACTGCTGGTGGTATTAAGTACAAGCACGCGACTAAACGTCACATCCTGACTAAGCGTACAACTAAGAACAAGCGTCAGCTACGTCCAAACTCTGTCCTTCCTAAATGTGAAGTGGCTGCAGTTGCACGTATGTTGCCATACGCTTAATTCTTTTTTAGTTTTTAATTCGTTTAGTTTAGGAGAAGCAGAATGCCTCGCGTAAAACGTGGTGTACAAGCTCGTGCACGTCATAAGAAAGTTCTAAAACAAGCTAAAGGTTACTACGGTGCTCGCTCTCGAGTTTATCGTGTTGCTTTTCAAGCAGTGACTAAAGCTGGTCAATATGCATATCGCGACCGTCGCAACAAGAAACGTCAATTCCGCCAACTGTGGATTGCACGTATCAATGCGGCATCTCGCCAAAATGGTCTGTCTTACAGCCGTTTCATCAACGGTCTGAAGAAAGCATCTATCGAGATCGATCGTAAGATCTTAGCTGATATTGCTGTATTTGATAAATCAGCATTCGCTGTGCTTGTTGAGAAAGCAAAAGCCGCACTTTAATTCAAAGTTGTAGCCCAGTTTTCGAAAAGGAGAGCTTTTAGCTCTCCTTTTTTTATCTGTATAGAAAATGAATCGTCCCAGTTTTCTTACTGAATTGAGTTGATTCAGAGCTTGTCGATGTTTTGAGCATAAAGGAATTATTGGATGAAGTTTGAACTTTTTAGAGGGAATTCAGGGGTATATTTCTGGTTAAATGGACTAGCAGCAATGGCTTTCTCATTTATTTTACCAGTGATGAGCTTGTTTCTTATCGAAGGTTTAGGCATTGAACCGATGTATATCGGGATTTATACAGTGGGTACTGCAATTTCTACCATTCTAATTAGTCAGATATTAGGACGTTTGGCAGATAAAGGCATCAATAGTAAAACATTGTTGCTGATCGCAATTGGCTTTCTTTGTCTGGCGGCATTATGTTTCTCTCTACTGACGCAATTCTGGCAGGCGATTATTGTCGGTTGGTGCTTTATGGCATTTGGTGCGTCATCGATTCCGCTGCTACTGGCAATGATTCGGCGTTTCGCAGAGCAGTCTGGTAAGGACAGTACCAAGCTTAATTCTCAGATGCGTTCTTCGGTTTCACTGGTTTGGATTGTCGGTCCGGCTCTGGCTTTTGCATCGGTTGGTACTTTTGGCTTTCGGGCAAACTTCACTCTGGCTGCGACTATTGCGCTGCTCGTTTTTGTGATGGTATGGCGATTGTTACCGTCTGCATCAAAACCGGCGACCTCCCAAACCGCTCATCATGAAACTGTGCCCCCTTTTCCTTATAAAGTCTGGTTTCTTGGGATTGGTATTTTATTTGCGAACATGGCCAATAGCACTTATATCAATGCGATGCCACTCTTTATCACCAAAGAACTCGATTTGCCAGTTTCATATCCGGGAATTTTTATGGGATTGACTGCCGCATTAGAAATACCCGTGATGCTCCTTTCCGCATCTTGGTCACACCGCTTCGGCAAAATGCCGTTGATGATGGTGGGTTTTGTCATTGCCATGTTTTTTTATATCGGCATTCAATATGCTTCGACCATAGAATGGTTGTTGGCTTTGCAATTGTTAAACGGCCTTTTTTACGGAATTTTCGTCGGTTTGGGGATTACGCTTCTACAAGACTCGGCACCGAAGCGAGTGGGGCAGGTTTCTGCTTTCTATACGAACGCGATGTCAGTCGGCACGATGTGTGGTACTTCATTAATGGGCTTCGTTGCACAACAATATGGGTTCCGCAACGCGATCTATATTTCATTCGTTGCCATTGTGATTTCATTGATTATCTTTCTGATGATTCATTTACATGAAAGTAAGCGGGACAGGCTTGCCGAACAACAATTACCGCTTTTGTGAGCCGTTAGGTTCCTATTGCGTGTAACCCGAGTAATTGTATGTAATTGAGCTATATCACGGTAGAAAAAACTGAATGTGTTGCGGCAGGATGTTGATTGCTTGCAAAAATAATGATGCCGTCGTACGGTGATTGCCCTGTCAGAGATTTTACCGGAATGTTATGCTTTTGGGTAAAATGATGTCAGTATAAATGTAGAGAACAGAGCTAACAGGAAGTTAGAAGGGCTATTAAATGGATATTCGAGTAGCTGAATATAATGATTTTGAAAAAATTGCCGAACTACATGCTCAGAGTTGGCAAAAGAATTATCAGGGAGTGATGGAAGCTCATTACCTTCAGGATGAGGTTGAAGAAGATCGGCGTTTAATCTGGCAAACCAGATTAATTAACCCACCGATTAATCAGCATGTGGTTGTGGCAGAAGAAAAGGGTAAGCTTTGCGGTTTTATTTGTGCGTTTGGGAATCACGATTTTGAAAAAGGTACGGTGATTGAATCGTTGCATGTTGCCTCTGAATTTCAGGGAAAAGGGATTGCAAAGTTGTTGCTGAAAGACGTCACTGAATGGATTCAGCACTATTTCTCTGATCGCGGTGTGTATATTGAGGTCATGGAACAGAATATCCGGGCCATTGAATTTTATGACCACCTCGGGGGCTTACATACGCTGGATAGAATCTGGCACTCTCCATGTGGTAGTGACGTTCCGGAATGGATCTACACTTGGGAAACACCTCAGGCGATTCTGTCTGCTATCGGATAAAACCAAGTGGGCCTGCGGGCCCATTTTTAGTCTGTTTTCTCATAAGAAAAGTGGCTGCCAGTACGAAAGAAGTAGGAAAGAAGTTTATGAATCAGCCAGAACCCGCTGCTCACGCCTCCCGGCCATGTCACATTGAGCATGTTTCTCAACCAGAGTTATTGAACCACCTTTCCCAATATAAAGGACTGATTTTTGATATGGATGGGACGTTGCTTGATACCATGCCAGCGCATGTTGAGTCTTGGAAAAAAGCATCGGAACATTTTGGCTTTCCTTTCACGGCACAATGGCTGCAAAGTATGGGTGGCATGCCGAGTATCAAAGTTGTCGGTGAGATTAACCGACGGTTTGGTTTATGTTTGAACCCGCACGATGTTTCACTATTTAAACAGGATATGTTTCGCTTACTTGATTATCAATATCAGCGCATTGCACTGACCTGTGACATTCTCGAACAAGCATACGGAGAAAGGAAGCTTGCGGTCGGTACCGGTAGTCACCGGGATAATGCACTGTCACTATTAAAAAATGCAGGATTGCTGGATAAACTGGACACGGTCATCACCGCAAGTGATGTGGAAAATCATAAACCTCATCCGGATACGTTTCTTAAAGCCTGCCACCAAATTCAACTGCAACCGGAAGAGTGTGTTGTGTTTGAAGATACCATTCTTGGGAAACAAGCTGCGCATGCTGCGGGGATGGATTGTTTTTTAGTCACGGAGCAGGGGCTAGTGTTTTATCCACTGATCAATAAGGCGTCATGAGCTGCATCGCGAACGATGTGAACTGATGATGATAAGAGCTGCATGAGCAGCTCTCTTGATTTTGGTATGACGGATAATAAATACTACTGAATATCGATGAGTTCAACGTCAAAAATGAGTGTTGAGCCTGCAGGAATTGTAGCAATGCCGCGATTACCGTAGGCTAGCTTTGCCGGAATAAATAAGCGCATTTTCTGGCCGACAACCATCAATTGTAATCCTTCTTGCCAACCTTTAATGACTTGTTTAACGCCAAAAGTAATCGGTTTCTTGCGTTCAACTGAACTATCGAACACTTTACCGCTTAATAATGTCCCATGATAATGCACCGTAACTTTATTGGTCGATATTGGGTGTTGCGTGCCGGTCCCTTCTTCCAAAATCTGATATTGCAAACCGCTTTCTGTTGTCACAACGCCGGCCTGTTGTGCATTTTGTTCCATAAATGCTTTTCCTTCACTGATATTCTTTGCGGCTGTCTGACTTCGTTTCCAGTTCCGGTAAAGAAAAATAGCGGCGATGACAAACATAAAGAGCGAAAAAATATAATTTTTATCCATGATGAATCTGTTCCTTGGGTTGAATCAATGCTCCCATCCACAATCAATCACTCGAAGACGCTGCCGATGAGAGAAAGTATTGTTGAATGAGTTTTTCGTCTGGGAGCTTGCAGATAGATATATTTCATCGAAAAGAGCGGGTAAAGGCAATCTTTGTTGTCTCACAATCAGGCAAATGTCGAAAAATCAGCTATAAAGTTTTTATGATTTAGCCGATAAAGTGAGTATGTCGGAAATGAGGATCGTGAATCAATGAAGTTTATCGTTTATCTATTAAGCTTCAGTCTTTTCGGGTGTGGTTCACTCGTCACTGAGCGTTTGTTTGATGACAATTTGCTGGACCGGGCGCCCAAGAACAGCTCAGATGTCATTTATCCTGAGTGGGGGAAACACCCTAAAGCAACGCGCTCTGGTGTTCAGGGGCCGCAAGGGCAGAAGAGAGCCGATAGCGCTTATCTATCACTGCAACGGTTTTTGCTCAAGAACCGTATTGATTACGAAGTCTTACCGGGTCAGTTTATGGTTGTTCGGGTGAAGCGGACCATTCAATTTGCGGTTGGTTCTGCGAATGTGAGACCGGAATCGCGGCTCTGGTTAGAAAAAATCAAAAACTATCTGGCAACTGCATACGGTCTTGAGTTGGTGATTGACGGGCATACGGATGACCTTGGAGATTCTCGTTACAATGATAAATTATCGAAAAAACGAGCTGAAGCCGTCAAACGAATTATTGCGAATAATCGTGTTTCTCTCGACTCGATATACACCCGTGGGTATGGTGATGTTATTCCGGCATGTACCAATCAGACGCAAAAAGGGAAAGCGTGTAACCGACGTGTCGAACTGTTCTTTATTCTGCCAAGCTAGTTTATTTATTGGGTCACGATTCAAAAAAACGCCAGCAATTTGCTGGCGTTTTTGTCATGATGTTTGATTCACTGTTTTTAAAAAAGGTTTACCCCAAAGACAGTGCCACTTCCACGACATTATCTACGGTAAAGCCGAACAGTTTGAACAGTTCGCCAGCCGGTGCCGACTCACCAAAGCTATTCATACCGACAATGCGACCATTGAGGCCGACATACTTGTACCAGTAATCCGCAATCCCCGCTTCGATCGCAACTCGTGCAGTCACTGAAGCTGGCAGTACCGCTTCACGGTAAGCGGCATCCTGACGGTCAAATGCATCGGTTGAAGGCATGGAAACCACACGAACCTGCTTGCCTTTCGCTGTTAATTCCGCTGCCGCCTGAACGGCTAAATCAACCTCAGAGCCGGTGGCAATCAGAATTAAATCCGGGGTGCCCTGACAATCTTTCAGGATGTAGCCGCCTTTGGCGATGTTTGCCACCTGAGCCGCATCACGCGCTTGTTGCGCCAGATTCTGACGAGAGAAAATCAGCGCAGTCGGGGCATCTTTGCGTTCAATCGCCAACTTCCAAGCCATCGCGGATTCAACCTGGTCACAAGGACGCCATGTGCTCATGTTCGGTGTCAGACGCAGTGAAGCAATTTGTTCAACCGGCTGGTGGGTCGGCCCGTCTTCACCCAAACCAATGGAATCATGGGTGTAGACCTGAATGTTCTGCACTTTCATCAGCGCTGCCATGCGCATTGCATTGCGCGCGTATTCCATAAACATCAGGAAGGTCGCACCGTAAGGAATGAAACCGCCATGCAGCGCAATCCCGTTGATGATGGCCGTCATGCCGAATTCACGCACACCGTAATGAATATAGTTGCCGGATGCATCATCGGTCGTCAGTGATTTCGAGCCAGACCACATGGTCAGGTTAGATGGCGCAAGGTCAGCCGAGCCACCCATGAATTCAGGCAGTAACTTGCCGAAGGCTTCCAAAGCGTTTTGCGACGCTTTACGAGAAGCAATCGAAACCGGATTGGCTTGCAAGTCAGCAATAATTTGGCTGGTTTGCGTTTCCCACTCCGCAGGCAGTTCACCATTGACCCGACGCTTGAATTCAGCCGCCAGCTCAGGGTAAGCCGCCTGATACGTTGCGAACTGCTCATCCCATGCCGCTTCTTTCGCTGCGCCGGATTCTTTCGCATCCCACTGCGCATAAATGTCAGCCGGAATCTCAAACGGGCCATATTCCCAACCCAGTTGCTCACGTGTCGCTTTGATTTCATCCGCACCCAGTGGCGCACCGTGGCAATCATGAGAGCCGGATTTGTTCGGTGAGCCAAAACCAATCACGGTTTTGGTACAAATGAGTGTCGGACGTGAGGTTTCCGCTTTGGCTGCGGTAATCGCCGCTTCAATTGCCGCCGCATCATGTCCGTCGACAGCCGGAATCACATGCCAGCCGTACGCTTCAAAGCGTTTCACGGTGTCATCCGTGAACCAACCGTCCACATCACCGTCAATCGAAATGCCGTTGTCATCCCAAAACGCAATCAGTTTGCCCAGCCCCAAAGTACCGGCCAAAGAGCACGCTTCATGAGAAATTCCTTCCATCAGACAGCCATCACCAAGGAAGGCATAAGTATGATGGTCAACAATATTGTGCTGCTCACGGTTAAACTGCGCGGCAAGCGCTTTTTCCGCAATGGCCATACCGACCGCGTTGGTGATGCCTTGTCCGAGCGGCCCGGTAGTGGTTTCAATCCCCGGTGCATAGCCGTACTCCGGGTGACCCGGTGTTTTTGAATGTAGCTGACGGAAGTTCTTCAGGTCATCAATCGACAGGTCATACCCCGTCAAATGCAACAGCGAATAAATGAGCATCGAGCCGTGGCCGTTAGAGAGCACGAAACGGTCGCGGTCAGCCCAATTCGGATTTTGTGGGTTGTGGTTCAAGTGAGAGCGCCACAGCACTTCAGCGATATCCGCCATCCCCATCGGGGCGCCGGGGTGACCTGAATTGGCTTGTTGAACACCATCCATACTTAACGCGCGGATTGCATTCGCGAGATGTTTACGGTTCATAATTTTTTCCAACAGATTATATAAAGATTAAAAAGCGGTATAAATAGAAAGAGGACTGTGGGTACAGTCCTCTCAAATATCGTCTTAAAGCTGCTTGCTGATCATCACTTCCAGCTTGCCTTGGTCAATCGCGAAATTGCGAATCCCCTCAGCCAGTTTCTCAACTGCCATCGCATCCTGATTATGCTCCCACAGGAATTCAGCGTGAGTCATTGGTTGCGGGCGTTCTTGAACGCGAGTTGCCGGAGTGAGTTTCACATCGACTTGGCTTTCGGTTTCTTCCAGCGTCTGGAGTAATTGAGGGCTAATGGTCAGGCGATCACAACCAGCGAGTTCGAGGATTTCACCGGTATTACGGAAGCTGGCACCCATCACGACAGTGTCATAACCATGTTCTTTATAGTAGTTGTAGATTTTCGTGACAGAGAGAACACCCGGATCTTCATTCGCTGCAAAGTCGCGGCCTTCTTTCGCTTTGTGCCAGTCCATGATGCGGCCGACAAATGGTGAAATCAGGTAAGCTCCGGCTTCTGCACAAGCGCGGGCTTGCGCAAAAGAGAACAACAGGGTCAGGTTACAGTTGATACCATCTTTTTCGAGCACTTCAGCGGCACGAATGCCTTCCCATGTGGAAGCGACTTTAATCAAGATGCGATCATTGCTGATCCCGGCATCGTTATACAGACTGATGAGCTTGCGAGCTTTTTCAATGGTCTTCTCGGTATCGTAAGACAGGCGTGCATCAACTTCAGTCGAGATACGGCCGGGAATACTTTTCAGGATCTCTTTACCAATGGTGACTGCCAGCATGTCACTGGTATCTTCAAGCTGTTGTGCTTTGTCATCACTTTTAGATTTGGCATAAGCGACGGCCTGATCGATAAATGCTGCATACTCAGGAATTTGGGCGGCTTTTAGAATCAACGATGGGTTCGTTGTTGCATCTTGGGGCTGATATTTTTTGATGGCATCAATCTCGCCGGTATCAGCAACGACAGTGGTATATTTGCGAAGTTGTTCTAGTTGATTGCTCATATTCCGATCATCCTCTTTTAGGGCAAAAGCACAGCTGAAAGACAAACATGACATTATGAGGGTGTCTGTTTCAAGAGCTGGCTTGATAAATCTTCAACATTTGTACCATTGCTCTGAACATATGATCAAATGTTGAGTAAATGATAGGTCCATATTTATCTGAACGATTGAGAAAGTCAACGGCTATCATGAATTTATTCTAAGTAGTGCTGATATTCAGAAAATGTGGTGAGTTTTTCCTGTTATTTTATCGTTTTTTCCTAAAATAAGTATCATTTTTCAGTTAAAAATACGGTAGTTCTTTGTGAGCATTTGTCTTGTTGTTGAACATTTGATATATAGGTAAACATTGTTCATGATGATATTACTGCCGCTTTAATTGTCTTGAGTGGGTAAATCATTACTGCTGTGAGCCAGATGCATTGGAGGTGTATATGACGGGGTTGCAAGAGATATCCGTTGAGGATTCGGATCTACTGACAGAGATTTCGGTTGCCTATTATCAGGATGGTGCAACACAGGAAGAGATCTCTAAGAAATATGCGATCTCCAGAGCCAAAGTGGGGCGGATGCTGAAGCAAGCCCGGGATGAAGGCATTGTCGAAATTACGGTGAAATATCATCCGGTATTCAGTGCAAAAGTCGAGCAACGATTGATTGAGCGGTTTGGGATTAAGCGTGCCCTCATTGCCTTGGATCAACCAAAAGAGGCGCAACAACGTCAACAAATTGCCGGGCTGGTTTCGAATTATTTATCCAGTTCACTCAAAAGTGGTCAGGTGATCGCTGTGGGTCAGGGGAGAAATGTCTCGGCTGTTGCTCACCATGTGGGGGTAATTTCACCGAAGGATGTCAAATTTGTTTGCAGTATGGGTGGGATTCACCCACGGGGCGGCATGTTTAACGCAGACCATATTTGTCGCCAGTTGGCAAAAAAATATGGGGGGACATCGGAGACCCTCTATGCACCGGCATATGCCGTGAACCGAGCGCAGAAACTGGCATTTATGGAAAATGATACCATCAAGCAAACGCTGGACTTGGCGAGAAAAGCGGATGTTGCGCTGGTCGGTATTGGCGATATGAGTGAGAACAGTTATATGGTGGACTTAGGATGGTTTACACCACAGGAAGTGGTTCAGTCTCGTCTTGAGCAGGGGGTTGTCGGTGATTTTGCCGGATATGATTTTTTTGATATTTACGGGCAGATTGCCAAAACGGCGATGAGTGATCGAATTATCGGATTAAGTATTGAAGAATTCAGACCGATTGCTGAGGTAATTGCCATTGCCGCAGAAAATAGTAAGCCATTGGCGCTATTAGGGGCCTTGCGTACCGGTGCCATTGATGTGATTGCAACCAGTGTGTCCAACGCGCTGACGATTCTCAACCTTGATGAGCAAATGAGCTTTAAATCAGTGTAACCGCGGTTACACTGAGGTGATGCAAGCAGCGCTGCGTCATACTTGATGCTCAAATATCCGTCATCGTGACCAAGCCTGCGTGCTCAAGTCACACCGACTCAGACACCGTGAGCGAGATGATATTGTGTCCGTTCACCGTGTCTTGTCTGGTTATCCGATATGCTTGTTTCATTTATCTGTTGCGATGGGATGCTGGGATGATCCCCATTCGGTCCATGAGCCGTCATAGACTTTCAGGTTTTGATAACCGCAAATATATGCTGCCAGCAGAACAATACAAGCTGTCACACCAGAGCCACAACTGAAAATATACTCATCGGCATCATGAGGCAGTGTCTCTTGTAGTACTGTGCGAAGTGCTTCCGGTGATTTCAGCGTGTGTCCATCGATGAGACATGTAAACGGCACACAGACTGAATGAGGAATATGGCCGCTCCGAATACCGGCTCTGGGTTCGGCCACGGCACCCGAAAAACGCGCCTGAGAACGGGCATCGATTGTCAGGCTGTTTTGCTGCATGATTTGCCCGAGGACATAGTCGGCATCCACAAAGAAATCAGGGGTGAGCTGACCAGAAAAATTACCGGGTGCTGTCGGCTTCTGAAAGCGCGTCGCAAGCGGATGTCCCTGGCGTTTCCATTCGGGCAATCCCCCGTTGAGAATATAAACGTGTTTATGTCCCATCACCTTGAGCATCCACCATGCCCGGGGAGAAGCCAGTGTGCCGCTGTTATCGTAGACGACGATCAGTGAGTCCTGATTGAGTCCGATTTGGCGGGCACATTGATTGAAATGCCCCTCGTTCGGCATCATATGTGGCAGGTAGCTATCCGGATCGCAAAATATCTTATCGTAATCAAAGCGCCGCGCACCGGGTATGTTATGCACGGTATCTTTTTCCGTTTCTGAGGGGATTTGAAAAGCAATACTGCTGTCTAAGATGACCAGTTTCGGGTCGGATAGATGTTCTGACAGCCATTGCGGTGAGACAAGTGGTGACATGATTTATATTCCTTCTATTGTTCAGTGAACGCTCATCCGGGAGCTTTTTAGATGAATTTGTGACATTGTCACTGAATTGTATTAAATCAATTGTATTAAACAACTGTATTAAACAACTGCATTAATCAACTGTGCTGCAACAGCAGACCGGGCAGTTCTCTCGCTGGGGGAGTTTCATTACTTGCCATGACAGTGTCATCGCATCGAATAACAGCACTTTCCCTCGCAACGGTTGGCCATAATTTGCCAAGACTTTGAGCGTTTCCAGTGCTTGCATTGCCCCAATTACACCGACGACTGGTGCGAGTACACCATTTTCGACACAAGTCGGGGTATGATTGCCAAATAATGTACTGAAGCATTGATAACAAGGTTCACCAGCTTGATAGGTGAAGACACTTAAGAAACCTTCCATACGGATTGCAGCACCGGAGATAAGCGGTGTCTTACTTTGAAAGCAGAGTTGATTGAGCTGATTACGGGTTGCAATATTGTCACTGGCGTCCAGAACGGCATCGTGATGTTTCATCAGTGCCAGTAGCGCAGGCTCGTCAAGCCGTCGCGCAATGGTTTCAATCTGGAGGTAAGGGTTCAATTGACGCAGCGAATCTGCCGCAGAATCGACTTTCAGCCGCCCGATATCCTGATCAGTATGTAAAATTTGCCGCTGAAGATTGGATAATTCCACCACATCATCATCGACCAGTGTGATGTTGCCAACGCCTGCACTGGCAAGGTACTGGCTGGCTGCGCACCCCAAACCTCCGGCACCAATGATGAGCACCCGACCTTCTTTCAGCGCTTCTTGTCCCTCAAAATCAAACTGTTTCAAGATAATCTGGCGGTTGTAGCGCAGATGCTCGTCATCACTGAGCAGCTCGTCATGCGTCGTCATGTTGTTTCTCTCTAATATAGCGCTGGATTAAACGGTTCGATAGTGACGGTTTCACCGGCTTCAACGGACCCGCGTTGCTGTTCAAGAACAATGAAGCAGTTGGCTGCACTCATTGCGCGGAATGCGCCGGAACTTTGATTTCCCGCGTTATCGACAACGATTTGTCCATTATCCACGCTAAAAACCCCGCGTTGATAATCGGTTCGGCCGGGGGATTTTTTAAACGCAACCTGACTGACCGCTTGCATCTGCACAGGTGCTTGCCATTGGGTGTGACCCGCAAGTTTGGCGAGCATCGGTTGAACTAAAACATATAAGGTCACCGCTGCAGAAACCGGATTACCCGGCAGCCCGCAAAACAGCGAATGATTCAGTTTACCGAAAGCAAAGGGTTTACCCGGCTTAATGGCTATTTTCCAGAAATTAATTTTGCCGAGAGATTCGAGAATCGTTTTAGTGTAATCGGCTTCTCCGACACTCACGCCGCCCGACGTTATGACAACATCTGCAAGCGATTGTGCTTTTTGGAATGTTTCAGTGAGTTGGGTCTGATCATCGGGAATGATCCCTAAATCGAGCACATCGCAACCGAATTTTTCGAGCATGGGCCGAATGGCATAACGATTACTGTCGTAGATTTGTCCTGCGTCGAGTGTTTCACCTACGGGTTTGAGTTCATCCCCGGTTGAGAAAATGGCAACTTTGGGCTTGCGTAGCACCAGTACCTGACCAATTCCCAGTGATGCCAACAGTGGTAAATCTCTGACGGTCAGACGACTGCCGGCAGGGAGGACAACCTCATTCTGCTTGAGATCATCACCTTGAGGACGAATATTGGCCTGTGCTTTCACGCGAGAGGTAAGGAAGCGAATGCCTTCAGCAGTTGATTCGGTTTTTTCCTGCATAATCACGGCATCACAACCCGTTGGTACGGGGGCGCCTGTCATGATTCGAATACAGGTATTTGTCGGCCAATCTCCGCTAAAAGGCTGTCCGGCAAAGGCTTTTCCCGCAAGAGGGAGTGTGTCTGTTGTGGTAAGGTCTTGCGTACGGACGGCATAGCCATCCATTGCTGAATTATCAAAAGGGGGCACATCAATTGGAGAGTGGACATCTTCGGCGAGAACATGACCTAATGCCGTTTCGATGGGGAGTTTTTGACTGATTTTTAGCGGAGAAACATCAGCCAGCATGGTTTGAATCGCATCTTCAATTGGGAGAAGTCCTTGGGTATCACAGCATCCCATATCTGTTTATCCTAATTCGCATTGTATGATGTTGAGGGGGTACTTTAGCATGAATCGTTGCATTCCGAGTGTGCTTTCATGAATATTTTAATGCAATGTGTTGCATTTTATAGGGCAGGTATACGGATTCATTCGTAAATCATAATGCACTGAGGGGCTTCTGATTTCCTGCCTTAAATTGTGGATGTAATTATGACAAATTCCGAGTATCCTTGTCAGCCATCCGGAAGGGTTGAATCAGAGAGGTTATGTCATGTCAGGTCTGAGCGAGTCTGCTTTGCTGGTCAAAAATGCACTCGAAAATCGTGGTTTAGAAACGCCGATGCGTCCGAATCCTATTGGGCGAGAAGAGAAGAAAGAAAAAATAGAATATCACATGCGTGAAATTCTCAATCTGCTCGGACTGGATTTAACGGACGATAGCCTTGAAGAAACACCGCATCGTATTGCTAAAATGTATGTGGATGAAGTTTTTTCCGGCCTTGATTATTACAATTTTCCGAAGATCACCTTGATTGAAAATAAAATGAAAGTCAGTGAGATGGTTCGGGTCAAAGACATTACCGTAACAAGTACCTGTGAGCACCACTTGGTCACCATTGACGGAAAAGCGGCTGTTGCCTATATTCCCCGAGGCAAAATTATCGGTTTATCGAAAATTAACCGGATTGTTCGCTTCTTTTCTCAGCGTCCGCAGGTGCAGGAAAGAATGACCCAGCAGATTCTGGTGGCGCTACAGGCGTTGTTAGAAACGGATGATGTTGCGGTAACGGTTGATGCGACCCACTATTGTGTCAAAGCTCGTGGCGTGATGGATGCAACCAGTGAAACGACGACGACGGCATTGGGGGGACTGTTCAAGTCTAACCCCGCGACGCGCTCCGAATTTTTACATGGTCTTTTAGGTTAATAGTCTTTTAGGTTAGCCTCTTATGGTTAACTGTGGCTGAGGTGAATGACCGCTTCAGTTCATCGATCGGTTAACATAGAGAACAGGTTCAAAGAGAAAACCGAGTGGTTAGAGCCCCTCGGTTTTTTTATGGATGTTGCAAACACATCAGTCAAAAACACGTTAGTCAATAAAATGCTTGAATCAGAACGTGTCACGCGATGGACGGGGAAGTTGTCTCGCAAGGTGATGGAGTGAAGGATTCTGGTGGATGGCCTGAATCACGAGTTGAGCAATCCGTTGTGCGCCTTGCTGTTGAAAGTGGGTGGTATCGGGTTTGGCGAATGAACCAGTCCGATCGGCATAGTAAGGATATTGTGTCGGATCCACGGCCAGCCAGATTGATTTCCATTCATCACCGGTTGTCTGATTCGCCATATCAATGACCAGAGCCTGTAGATCGATCAGCGGTACATGATTGAACTGTGCGGTGTCTTCAACCGTTTGGGTATAGTTTCCGACATATTGATAGCCGTTGTCTGCATTCTGTGTTGTGACATGCTGTTTTGCCGTAATGGGCGTGCCATTACCGCCATACAGACTTTTCGCTCGAGGCACCGGGGTGATCAACACTGGATGCATGTGATGACGACGGGCAAAATTCAGATATCTTTCCAGTGAGTGCTGGAAGGAATTGTGCCATGCCAAAAATGGGTATTGAGGATTGCCCCAGGCATCATTCGGGTAGGTACATAAGTTTGCCACATCAACCGCTCCTCGCCCTGCTTTTGCACCGTTGCATTTCTCATCATTGTGTCCAAACTGAATGAGCAGGAAATCATGAGGCCGGACAAGCGAATCGATTTGGCTGAGCCAGCGAGCATTGATGAAATCTTTGGAACTTCGTCCTGAGCGAGCAGCATTGACCACCTGTAACCGACGACCATTGGATACCATATCAGCAAATGCCTGTCCCCATCCCATGCGTGGATAAACCGTATTGTCATAGTTTGAGACGGTTGAATCACCGACGAGAAAGATCCGACGTTTAGCCGATTGGATTTGTTGCTGAGTGTCAGCAAGCTGTTCACCGGTGACTTGGTATCCTGCAACGGTTTCTGCGGCAAGGATCGAATGAAATGACAGGTCGGTCAGGGCGGTTTTTGCCGTCAATCCGGTGTGAGTATCATAGCCGCGATTATGGATGACCTGACTGGCAAGTTTACGAATGATCGGCTCATAGAAATCACCATAACTGACAGGATCCCACGACTGTTGCGCATCAATCCCATATGCGTCGGCCACAGACTGGAAGGCGGTTCTGAAATTTTGCTGTGCTTGTTGGAGTACCGTTGCTGAAAAGGCCGGTAGTTTATCCATATCATTCAGCAAGGCCGGGCCGTTAATCCCTTCATGCGCAGCAAGCTCGGAAACGATCAGGTCACTGAACGGATTGACATTGCCGATCGCCGTGCCGTTATTGGTGATGTCACTGACCAGAGCGCTGGCACAGACCGATTGGTAGGAATCTCTGTGGAGACAGGAAGCACCACTTTGATCGTCAACCGCAACCAGAATCGGTGGCGTCATGCCTGCAATTGAGGCTTGATAGTATCCGGCGGAATCAGTCAGGGTCGTGACTGTCTGGCCGCTACTGCCTTTCAGATGGACATTGGCAGGAAAACTCATCCGTGCATGAATGACCTGACCTTTGAGCATACTTTGTGGACCGAGAGAGACATCGGGTTGCCAGCCGGACAAAATATGACTGCGGGTATATTGTGCCGCATCGGTATCACTCAGTTGTCGTCTTGCCGTATCGGAAGCGTCGGCTGTGCCGGCTCCGGTATTCTGATATTCCCAGAAACGACTGTCTTCAGGATAGAACCAGATCACATTGCCGTTGATGTCTTTACCGCTCATTTTATCCCAACCGAAAATATGATCGTCTACATCACAGTTGATGAAAGCGGTGTGGCCGATTGCATTCGGATCGGCATAGCGGCCATCCTCGAATGTCCGGGTGGGATGCCAAGGGCGTCCCAGACCATAACTTGCAGCCGGAACCGCTTCTTCTTTTGACAACTGACAATCTTTAAATACGAGACCAAAAGGAGAGTTGATGTTCGTGCTAGGGGCGGTGAGATAACCTTGAATGTTACCCGGTGACACATCATCACGATAGCGAGCGATCAACTGACTGTTTTCGAAAAGAGCTGTGCCTTCACCGAAGATAAAATCGACGGTTCCGGTAATCACGGAGTTATCAACGTAGGTGTGTGGTGCGCGGAGATAGACTGTATCCTGATAGCTCACCAGCCGGACATCTTTAAACTGTGAGTGATCCGCTTTGGTCGAAACCAGGAGCGCAACGGCTTGTGTCCCACGGAGCTTCGTCGGGTCATCATCACTTTTAGCTTGATTGGCCGGAAAATCAAACCCGTTTTTGATGGTCAGAGAACGGGCAGTGAAATTAGCGGCATTGATGTACACGGTGCGGCTGCCGGATGTACCGTATTTCTTGCCATTTTCATCCAATGTGCCATTGGCGGTTGTCGCGGTAATGACCGTTTGATCGCGATTTTCACCAATGAGCATCACATTGGGGCGAGAGACATTGAGTTTTTCGTGATAAATGCCATTGGTGACATAGATAACATACGGTCTTCCATCATCCGGAGCACTGTTAATCGCCTCCTGGATTGAAGTAAAGTCCGCAGAACCATCTAATGCAACCTTACTGTCATAGAGTGGGGCTGCGATGGCAGAAGAAAGACAAAGGAGGGAAGAGAGTCCCAAACCCGTCGTTGTCAGGTGATTCATACAGAGGTTCCTTCTGTTATTGGTTATGCTGTTATTGGTTAAAATAAAATAAAGTTATTTTAATTTTGAAATGGTGTTTTATTTTATAATTTTCAGAATAGATTAACTGTGATCAAATGAATAAGCAAGCCACGAATGAGTGATAGAATGGTCAATATGTGAGCAGGAATTCATTGATAAGTGAAATGTCTGGGTGAATCAATGACATCTCTTTTGTTTGCATAAGATGGAAGCGATGAATGCTGAGAGATTAGAGATTAGAGATTAGATGGTTTGGCTGTGAGGATTTAAAAACGATCGGAGATGCCGATCGTTTGTCAGTGATCTGAGGGTATCGTTGAGAATCGATACGATCTTAAAAAGCTTAAGCCAGCTCGACGAGTTTCTTGACCAGTTTATCGATGCCTGAAGCGGCTTCTGAAACACTGCCCGCCAGCATATAGGCTGGTGTCGATAATACGTTGTGGCGTTCGTCATAAACAATATCATCAACCGGACAATTGATATGTTCACCACCGAGAGCCTGAAATGCAGCGGCCATATTGGGGTCATGGCCGATTGTGCCACGAACGCCTGCTTCGTAAATCATTGGGATAATCGCCGGTGCAATGCACAGATAACCAGCCGGTTTTCCTGACTGGGCGAACGCCCGACATGCAGAAGCTACGTGAGTGTTGATACTGCATTCTGCGCCATTGATAGCAAAATCTGTCAGATTTTTCGCGGCACCGAATCCACCCGGTAACAGCAGTGCATCATATTCGCTGGGATTGATGGTCGAAAGGTCGGTAATCTGGCCACGAGCGATGCGGGCAGACTCTGTCAGAACATTTCTTTTCTCTTCGGTGACATCACCGGTTTTATGGTTGACGACGTGGTGTTGCTCAATATCGGGAGCAAAACAATGCCAGCTTGCACCTTGACGTTCGATAGCAAGCAGTGCCAAAACACTCTCGTGGATCTCCGCTCCATCGAAGACACCGCAACCGCTTAAAATGACAGCTATCTTTTTCATGTTGTAATCCTTTCTGTGATTCAATTGTGTCGTGATTTGTATAAGCCTAGCATGATTTTTACCGTGCTGAGACTGTCGGTTCAATCTGTTGAAATGCCTGATCCCAATATGGTGTATCGATACCGAATTTTGATTGAATGAAGTCAATAAAAAGGCGCACTTTATGCGGCAGATACTGCCTGTCTGGATAGACCGCATAAACCGCATGATTTGGTAGGTGATAGCGAAACATAACGGGGATCAGCAGCCCTGCGGTTAAATCTTTACCAATCATAAATGTCGGGAGCTGTGCAATCCCTAATCCGTCCAATGCTGCCCGACGAATGCCTTCACTGTTATTCATGACCAGATTTCCTTTGGGAACGACTTTATATTCTTTGTCTCGCTGGTGGAATGTCCAAGCCTGTCCACCACGAAAATATGAATAGAGCAGGCAGTTATGATGACGGAGATCGGTTGGGTGTTCCGGTAATCCGAACTGAGCGACATACTCGGGAGATGCACACAGCACGGATTGACAGTCGGTGAGGCGTTTGGCGATCATATTCGACATCGGTAAACGGCCGATTCTGATCGCCAGGTCGAATCCGCCCTGCAACAGATCAACCATTTGATCTTCAAGCTCGACCTCGATATCGAGTTTCGGATACTGCTTCATAAATTCACTGATATAAGGGGCGATATGCCGGACGCCAAACGACATCGGGGCCGCAATCTTCAGTTTTCCCTGAGGCTCTCCCTGAAGTTCTAACACCGAATCCAGCCCTTGTTTTGCATAAGACAGAGACTGAGATGCATAAAAATAAAGTCTTTCTCCCGCTTCGGTCAGATGAATTTTTCGCGTGGTACGATGAAATAACCGCACGCCAAGCATTTCTTCGAGCTGGGTCAGACGTTTACTGACCGCTGACTTGGTAATATTGAGCTGGCTCGCCGCTGCGGAAAAGCTGCCCAATTCGACAACAGCAACGAAAATCGGTAATGAAGAAAATTTAGGACTAATCATTAATGTTGACCTACAGGAAACAGTTAGTTTCTTTAGTAAGGGATTATAGCCAATTCAAAAACAGTATAAACTGATTGTACACAAATGATCGGCAGATGCATTTGATCGGCAGAAGCATTGTGAGGGTGAGCAGTATGATACAAAAGGATAATTTATGAAATTTGACTGGATCTTATTCGACGCGGATGAAACCTTATTTCATTTTGATGCGTTTACTGGGCTGGAGAAAATGTTTTCCGCTTTTGGTGTGGACTTTACCCCAGAAGATTTCAAACAGTATCAAGCACAAAATCAACAGTTGTGGCGCGATTATCAAGACGGAAAACTTGATGCAGCGACCCTGAAACATCAGCGTTTTACGACATGGGCTGCACGGCTTGGTCAGACGACCGAAGCATTGAATCTCGGTTTTTTTCAGGCAATGGCCGAGATCTCTACACTACTACCCGGAGCCAGAGCTTTACTGGAACAGTTACGCGGGCAGGCTCAGCTCGGGATTATTACCAATGGTTTTATCGATTTACAATCCCACCGTTTGGAAAAGCACGGTCTGACCGATTATTTTGCTCAAGTGACAGTTTCTGAACAAGTCGGTGTCGCCAAGCCGGATCCGGCAATTTTTGCCTATACGCATCAACAGATCGGTTATCCCGAAAAAAGTCGAGTGCTCATGGTCGGTGATAATCCAGTGGCAGATATACAGGGGGGGCACCAATATGGGTTTACCACGTGCTGGCTGAATACCGCTCAGCAATCGATTCCCGAGCATGTTGTTTGCCACTATGAAATCCAATCTTTAACCGAATTATCAGCGGTGATTTTTGCCTGAATATCACCGGACACGGTTTGAGCGGTCTGACGGAAAAAGATCTCATTGTATCCGCAGAGAAAGCCCGTTAAATTGAGTGTATTCGTTTCTTTATTGTGACAATGTCACTTTGAGTTGGTTATCCGTGCAATACATTAAAATTAAAGAAACCATTGCCGAACAGATAGAGCAGGGCATGTTGGCCGCTGGGCAGAAATTGCCTTCAGAGCGACAACTGGCTGAAACATTTGCCACCACTCGGGTGACGTTGCGTGAAGCTTTGTCGTTGCTGGAGACCGAAGGATTGATTTATCGGGAAGATCGTCGGGGCTGGTTTATTGCACCGCCGCGGATCGACTTCCCCTTATCAACGGCTGAAGACTTTCTCGTTCTGGCAGAAAAACAGGCACGTCAGGCGAGTTTGTCGGTCATTCGTGCGAAAAATACACTGGCGAATAAACAGGTGAGTGGCTGGCTTCAATTGGGGCCTTTTGCTGAAGTGTATGCTGTAGAAATGTTGCGTTATCTAGAGAAGCGTCCGGTTTGTCTGGTTCGTTACTGGGTTCATGCTGAGAAACATACAGTACAGAATTGTGATGCAGCGCAAGAGTTATTTGCATGGCTCCGGCAACGAGAATCACTGCATGAGCTCAATGTTAGTGATAGTGTCACTGTTGGTTGCCTGACCGGTGAAACAGCGGTCAGGCTTCATGCTGCCCCGGGGACTCCGGCAATTGTGATAGAAAGAAAGGTGTATCGTGGTGAGTATCCTGTCGCAGCAGAAATCACCATATGGCGGCATGACACTTTAACCGTGACTTCAAATGCTGTGCATTTGTCTCAATGAATTTTTCCCAATGAATCGGTTTGTCTGTCAATTGATTGATATGAATCGAATGAGCCTGCTGAAAAGGATTTCGGGATGTTTCGTTGTTGATATGAAACATCCCGTATTTAATACTGAAATATGAAATAAACCGGTTTATTTAACGATAAATACTTTCATGGATATTGATCTGCTTGCGCGGTTGCATCGCAGCATGGGTTTTTATGTAGAGTTGCGTTGACACTGCTGAGTAGCTGATGAGCGCATAACACAGTAGTTCAGTGCCTTCCTCGACAATGTTTTTTACATTACGAATATAGCCTTCTTGCATGACCATATGCCAGAAGCTCCCCATCCCAAATAACCGTGAAAACGAAATTAAAATGATGACGCTACAGACTAACAAGCGCATGTTGGGGATGCTGAGAATTTCAGCCATTTCATGGAATACCTGATCTTTCCCTCGCCATGCATAAATCAAAGCGCTGATGGTGACGAGAACAGCCGGGTAAATCCAGAAACCATGCCATATATGATCAAACAGGAAGTCGAGTTCTCGGATAAATAAGACCATAAAAAAACCGCTAATCAGGATAGCTGCATGACGTAGGGGCTCATGACAAGCCTTGATCCGATAAAACGCGATGACCGCAACACCCAAGAGAATTTGTTGAACATACTCGGTGACAGAGGTTTCACCAATATAGTGGTCTCCGTACAGGTAGTCGAGCCAGAGACAGGCAATTGCCAGTACACTTGATCCGAGGACGCCCAGTATCAACATACCGGTATCAATCCATATTTGCTTCGTTTTCTCGTGTTGTTCATGTTGAACATGAATCGATGACGACGAGTGTTGATTTTTCATAGTAGTCACCTATTATTGATAATAGTATATATTTATTTTATTAATCAAAGACATATTATATAAATTGTTTCACTGCTCATGTGTTGCAGTGCAAATTGAGAAAATATGTCAGATCAAACAGTAATCATCCTTGGTTCATGGTACTTTGTTCCGGCTTGCTTCGAGATATGGAACTCGAAGTACTGAAAATATTGCATTTTATTTTTTGCTAACTTATTGTTTTTATGGCCGATGGTCATCAGCATTTGCAATTGATTAGCAAGGACAGACAAGGAGAAGCCCTTATGAGACATCTGGCCACATCAGTCGATCCTGAGGTGCAAGCCCAGAAGGATTTTCAGACACAAGTTCGTCTGGCTAGTCGAGCGATTGTGCTGAACAAGCAGAACGAAATTTTAGCACTGTATACCGACCGTTTTGATGATTACAGTCTACCGGGAGGCGGGTTAAGAGACGGTGAAGACCCGATAGTCGGCATGGTTCGTGAGCTGCAAGAAGAGACCGGCGCCTACAATGTGCACAATATCCAACCCTTAGGCATTTATGAAGAGTTCCGGCCGAAAGGCACCGAAGCCGGACAGGTTGTACATGTCGTCTCTTATTGTTATGCCTGTAAAGTTGCTGACCAACTCAAAGAACCCACACCGGAAAATTATGAGATCCAGAACGGAAGTCATCCAGTTTGGCTCGATATTCATCAGGCTATTGCGCATAATGAGCAGGCGTTGATGGATCCATCCCATCATGGGGAGAATCTGGGGCGGGAAACATTTCTACTCCGGTTGGCTGCAAAAGAATTATTGATTTAGGAAAAGTAATCGTATGGGTAAAGTAAGACTGGCTTTATTGAGTTGTGGCTTGATGATATTCAGTATGGCCAGTTTTGGCAAAGTGATTGAAACGACCCGCTTGGTTGGATATGGTCAGGCGAAATATCCTGAGAATTTCAAGCATTTCGATTATGTGAATCCGAACGCCCCGAAATATGGCAAAGTCACTTATGGTCAAATCGGGACGTTCGATAATTTTAACCGCTACGCTTCACGGGGTGTCCCGGCGGTTGCCAGTGGAGAGCTATACGATAGCTTAATGTTTTCTCCCAGTGATGAAATCGACACCTACTACCCGCTGATTGCGACCAAAATTCGTTATTCGGATGACTATCTTTGGCTTGAAGCCGATTTGAATCCGAAGGCTCGTTTCCATGACGGGCAGCCGATTACAGCCCATGATGTCGCATTTAGTTTTAACAAGATGAGCACCGAAGGTGTGCCTCAATTCCGCGTTTATTATAAAGATGTCAAAGCGGTAATAGCACTCAATGATCGGACCGTTCGGTTTGAAATGTCACAACCGAATCGGGAAAAATTGTTCAGCCTTGCTGAAACGCTTCCGGTTTTACCCGCGCATTTCTGGAAGGATAAGAACTTTGCCGAACCGCTGGCGACGCCACCGGTCGGTAGTGGTGCGTACAAAATCATCGATTATAAAATGGGACAGAGTATTACTTACGGTTTGGTCGATGATTATTGGGCTCGGGACTTACCGGTGAATGTCGGACGGAACAACTTTAAGGTGGTTCAGTACGATTATTACCGGGATGATACGGTCATGCTGGAGGCTTTTAAATCTGGTGAATTTGATTTTCGTCAGGAAACCGATGCCAAACAGTGGGTAACCGCATATACAGGCGTGAATTTCGACAATGGTGATATTATCAAAGAAGAAATTCCGCATCAGAAACCGGCACCGGCAAAAGGGTTTGTCTTCAATACGACCCGGCCAGTGTTTCAAGACCGACGCGTCAGAGAAGCGTTGACGTATGCACTGGATTTCCAGTGGATGAATCAACATATGTTCTATAACCAATATACGCGGACGAGAAGTTATTTTCAGAATACGGCGTTTGAAGCGAAAGGACTACCGTCTGAGGCCGAGCTGGCGATTCTGAACCCGTTGAAAGATCAGATCCCGCCACGGGTTTTTACCCAAACGTATCAGCCGCCGGTCACCGATGGTTCCGGACAAATTCGGGCTCAGATGCGTCAAGCGTTCAGGTTGCTTAAAGCAGCAGGATGGCAGGTCAAAGATGGTGTCATGACCGATATGAAAAGTGGTCAGCCATTCACATTTGAGTTGTTAATTTATAATCCGACCGATGAACGCATTGCGATCCCTTTGCAGAAAAATCTAAAGCGGATGGGAATGACCATGAACATCCGTACCGTGGATACGACCCAATACACCAAACGTCTCCGTGACAGAGATTTCGATATGATTTCAAGAGGGTACAGTGCGAACGCTTATCCGTCATCGGATTTGATGATCGTCTGGAATTCTGGCTTTATTAACTCAACGTACAATCAGGCGGGGGTCTCGGATCCGGCAGTGGATCAACTCACGGAAGCCATTGCAGCGAATCAGCATGATGCACAAAAGCTGGTCGCATTAGGGCGTGCATTTGATCGGGTATTGCAGTGGAATTTTTATATGATTCCGCAATGGTATGTCAGCACCTATCATGTTGCGATGTGGGATAAGTTTGAACGCCCGAAAGTGATGCCAAAATACACGCTCGGTGTGGATAGCTGGTGGATTTCAGCCACTAAAGAACAGGCGTTGGCAAGCGGTAAAAGCCATTAGAGGAAATTATGGCTGCATATATATTCCGTCGGTTGTTGTTAGTGATCCCGACGTTGTGGGCAATTATTACTATTAATTTTTTTATTATCCAAATTGCACCCGGTGGGCCTGTTGAGCAGGCGATTGCGCAAATGCAGGGGCTCGGTTCAGGGGTGATGGAGCGGCTCGGTGGTGGTGGTCATGATGTCTCCCTTTCAGACGAAAAAGCGGGACACTCAGGCTATAAAGGTTCAAGAGGACTCGATCCCGAAGTGGTTGCCGAGATTAGACGGCAGTTCGGCTTTGATAAGCCGCTGCTGGAACGGTATGTCGAGATGCTAAAAAACTATGCCACGTTCAACTTTGGTCAAAGCCTGTTCAAAGGTGGGGATGTTATTACCCTGATCAAGGAACGCTTGCCGGTTTCTATCTCGTTGGGTTTGTGGAGTACCTTAATTGTCTACCTTATTTCGATTCCGCTTGGGATTATGAAAGCGATCCGCCATGGTTCGCGTTTCGATCTTTGGTCCAGTGCCATGATTATCATCGGTTATGCGATCCCCGGTTTTCTGTTTGCGATTTTGTTGATTATTGTCTTTGCCAGTGGTAACTATTTCGACTGGTTTCCACTGCGGGGATTGGTCTCGGATAATTTTGAACAACTGACGTGGTATCAGCAAGTTGGTGATTATTTTTGGCATCTGACCTTGCCGATTCTGGCGATGGTGATCGGTGGATTTGCGACATTGACCATGCTGACGAAGAACTCGTTTCTCGATGAAATTAATAAACAGTATGTGGTCACGGCCCGGGCGAAAGGGTTGGATGAGCGCAGTATTCTGTACCAGCATGTGTTTCGGAATGCGATGTTGATTATCATTGCTGGTTTCCCCAGTGCATTTATCAGTATTTTCTTCACTGGTTCGATGTTGATTGAAGTGATGTTCTCACTCAACGGTATTGGTTTGCTGGGATTTGAATCGACAATCCAGCGGGATTATCCGGTGGTATTCAGTTCTCTTTATATTATGACTTTGTTGGGGTTGGTGTTGGGCATCATTTCAGACTTGACGTATACCTGGGTTGACCCGCGTATTGATTTTGAGGCCCGTTGAATGGCGTTGATCAAGATGAATCCAATGAATGCTGAACGCTGGCAACGCTTCAAAAAAAGCAAACGGGGTTACTGGTCACTTTGGCTTTTCAGTCTCCTGTTTCTGATCAGTTTGTTTGCTGAATTCATTGCCAATGATAAGCCCCTTTTCATTTCTTATGACCATCATTGGTATTTCCCGATCATGTATGTGTACCCTGAAACTCAGTTTGGTGGTGAGTTTCCGACGGAAGCTGATTATACCGATCCGTATGTTGATGGCTTGATTCGCGAAAAAGGCATGATTGTCTGGCCGTTGATTCGGTTTAGTTACGATACCATCAATTTTAATATTGACAGTGGCAGCGTCCCGTCGTCGCCGGATGCGGTTAACTGGCTCGGAACAGATGATAAAGGACGGGATGTCTTAGCCCGGATTATCTATGGGTTCCGTATTTCGGTCTTATTTGGGTTTGTACTCACGCTGGTTTCTTCTGTGATTGGCGTTGGGGTCGGTGCGATTCAGGGATATTACGGCGGGTGGATTGATCTGTTCGGCCAGCGTTTTATTGAGGTTTGGTCAGGCATGCCAACGCTGTTCTTACTCATTATTCTGTCTAGTTTTGTTGAGCCGAATTTCTGGTGGTTACTGGGGATTATGGTGTTGTTCAGTTGGATGAGTCTGGTGGGTATTGTGCGGGCTGAATTTCTGCGGTGTCGTAATTTTGATTATGTCAGAGCAGCACAGGCGATGGGCGTCTCCGATCACCAAATTATGCGCCGCCATATGCTGCCGAACGCCATGGTGGCATCATTGACAATGGTGCCATTTATCCTTTCCGGTTCGGTGACGACATTAACGTCACTGGATTTTCTGGGTTTCGGTCTGCCGGTTGGGTCACCATCACTCGGAGAGCTGCTGGCGCAGGGGAAAGCGAATCTCCAAGCCCCTTGGTTAGGTATATCAGCCTTTGTGGTTCTATCGTTGATGCTGACTTTACTGGTATTTATCGGTGAAGCGGTGCGAGATGCATTCGATCCACATCAGTACGGGAAACGCACATGAGTCAGGATGTATTGAGTTTAAAGAACCTGTCGATTGGCTTTCGTCGTCAAGATCGTGCCGCACAAGAGCGTATTGAACAAGTGACACATCAGGTTAGTTTCTCTATCCGTAAGGGGGAGACTCTTGCTCTGGTCGGGGAGAGTGGTTCCGGAAAGTCGGTGACAGCCAATGCGATTCTGAAGCTGTTGCCACTTCATGCTGCACACTACTGTGAAGGTGAAATCTTTTTTGATGGCATCAATACATTAACCTGTTCTGCCCGTCAATTACGCGGGATTCGCGGTGGACGGATTGGTATGATTTTTCAAGAACCGATGGTGTCACTGAATCCGCTGCACAAGGTTGGCAGACAGTTGGTAGAAACTCTGACAATCCATCGGGGAACCCGGTCTCGTCAAGCTGAAGCAATTGCATTGAACTGGTTAGAAAAGGTTGGTATTCGTGAACCGGCAACGAAAATTAATGCTTATCCGCATGAACTCTCCGGTGGTGAACGGCAGCGAGTGATGATTGCGATGGCATTGATCAATGAACCTGAGCTGTTGATTGCCGATGAGCCGACCACGGCATTGGATGTTTCGGTACAAGCCCAGATCCTTGACCTATTGAAAGCGCTCCAACAAGAGCTGGGTATGGCAATGCTGTTTATTACGCATGATCTGAGTATTGTCAGGCGGATCGCCGATCGGGTTGCCGTGATGCAACAGGGACATTTGGTCGAAACCGGTGAAACACAGCAACTGTTTACGTCACCGCAACATCCTTATACTCATCAGTTAATTCATGCCGAGCCCAGAGGAAAGCCGGTTACCGTCGCTGATCACGCCCCAACATTGCTTCAGGTTCAAGATCTGAAAGTCTGGTTTGCGATAAAAGGCGGCTTACTAAAGCGCACGCTCAGTCATGTTAAAGCGGTCACGGATATGCAGTTCAATCTGCGAGAAGGTCACTCAATTGGCTTGGTTGGAGAGAGTGGATCCGGCAAGTCAACCACCGGATTAGCAATTCTCAAATTGCTTCATTCCGAAGGTTCGATTCGGTTTCGGGAGACAGAATTACAGTCACTGGATCGTCAAGGGATGTTGCCTTTCCGTCACCAGATGCAAGTGGTATTTCAGGACCCATTCTCGGCACTCAACCCAAGAATGTCCGTCGCTCAGGTGATTGGTGAAGGGTTGCGAGTCCATCAGCGCTTGAGTGATGCAGAGATTGATCAGCAAATTTGCGAAGTGATGATTGAAGTCGGGCTCGATCCGCACAGTCGTTATCGTTATCCCAATGAATTTTCCGGTGGTCAACGGCAGCGGATTGCGATTGCCCGGGCATTGATCTTACAACCTCAGTTTATTCTACTGGATGAGCCGACATCCTCGCTTGACCGGACCGTGCAGGCGCAGGTGTTGGATTTGCTGAAAATGTTGCAGGAAAAGCACGGTTTGACTTACTTATTTATCAGTCATGATCTGAATGTGGTGAAATCCTTGTGTCATTACACCATTGTAATGCGCCAGGGGAAAATGATTGAACAGGGAGAGACACAAACACTCTTTGCCGACCCGCAACATGAATATACCCGAGAGCTGGTGGCTTTATCTTCATTGTCATAATCTTATTGTCATAAGATGTGAACATCGTCAGTGTTGAGTGATGAGCGAAAAAAAGCCGCTTTAGTTGAGAAAGCGGCAAGCACTCAGGTGCATGATCAATGTCATCGGTATACGCAGAAGAGATATCGATAAACTGACGGCATCGATCGGTCATTATTATTATGTTGTGGAGACGAAACTGGTTATTGGGCCGGATAAGTTTGGTAGCGAACGCCCATCATCTGTTCCATACAGTGAATCACCTGACCACTGTAGCCAAATTCATTGTCATACCAGATATACAAGACACAGCGAGAATCCTGAGCAATCGTTGCTGCACCATCGATGACTCCGGCATAGCGCGAACCGACCAAATCAGTTGAAACGATTTCAGTGGATTCGGTGTAATCAATTTGTGGTGCCAGCGGTGAATTCAGCGCGATATCTCGCAAGTAGTGATTCAGAGTGTCTTTGTCGGTATCCGTCGCTAAATTTAAGTTGGCAACTGCCATCGATACGTTCGGGGTTGGCACTCGGATCGCATTACCAGTGAGTTTCCCGGCAAGTTCCGGCAGTGCTTTTGCAACTGCTTTGGCCGCACCGGTTGAGGTCAGCACCATATTGAGTGAAGCACTTCGTCCACGACGTTCACCGGTGTGAAAGTTATCAATCAAATTCTGATCGTTGGTAAATGAATGAACGGTTTCAATATGACCCGATAAAATCCCATACTGTTCATGAACGGCTTTTAGTACCGGAGTGATGGCATTGGTTGTACAACTTGCAGCGGAAATGATGGTGTCATCAGGCAGAATCGTTGATTCGTTGACCCCGAAAACAATATTTTTCATCTCACCTTTGCTCGGTGCCGTCAGGAGCACTTTGGCTGCGCCTTGACATTGCAGATGCTGACTTAAACCTTCTTGATCACGCCAGACCCCGGTATTATCGACAATGAGTGCATCGTGAATCCCATAATCGGTATAGTCGATGTCTTGTGGCTGGTTGGCATAAATCACCTGAATATAGTTGCCATTGGCAATGATCGCTTTACGCTCATGATCAACGGTAATACTGCCGTTGAATAGACCGTGAACCGAGTCACGACGTAATAAGCTGGCTCGTTTCTCCAAATCTCCGTCTTTCCCGCCGCGCACTACAATCGCCCGTAAACGTAACGGATAGCCGGGACCACTTTTTTCGATCAGCAGGCGTGCCAGTAAACGACCAATTCGACCAAACCCATAAAGCACAACATCTTTGTGGGCGGCTTTCGGTGTGTGACTCAAAGCATCGTGCAGTGATGTTTGTAAATAGTCCTTCAGGCCGGATTCATCATTGTGGGTCTGCCAGTATCGATGGGCGAGTTGGCCAATATCAATACGGCTCGGGCTTAATTCAAGTTCGGTGAGCTGTTGTAAAATAGGGCGTGTTTGTTGTAAATCGAGAGGAGAACCAATATAGCGCCGGGCAATCCGATGCGTTTTAATAATTTCAATCGTTGCTGCGTTGATTAGCGTTTTACCGAATAAAATGACTTCAACCCCGTGGTTTCGGTATAGCTGCCCGATAAGGGGAGACATGGATTCCGCAATCGTTTGGCCAGCGTGCCAGTCGAGTAAATGTTTCTCTGGGCTCATGATTCAGGGACCTTTTTATTTTGTTTACGTTGAGCTTAAGTTCATACCTGAGGTATGAATTCAGTCATCACCTGTGACTAACGATTGTCTGTTGCAAGGGATGGCTGTTGTTATGAATTTTATGGGAGGCGATTCTAATCTGAGTTGTTTTATTTTCCTAGTAAAAATAAAACGACATATTTTACTGTAAATAGAGAGTAAATTAGTTTTTTGAATGGCAAAAGTATCGATGCATATCGAATGAAAGGATGGACTTCAATTCTGCGTGAATTCGAAATGATGCATCGGCAAGATTTGATGATTTGCCGTTACGATTTTTTTGGGGATGAGCAGAGTGGGACGAGGATCGACATTAGGCCCATTGCAACACAGCGTACAGTTGAATGTATTTACGCACCAATTGCTGATCTTTGGAGCGTCTGAGTGGGTGACCATACTTAATATAACAAGGCGAAACCGCATGACAGGTTTCTAAATGTTGGCTTAATCGTGAGTCACTTTCATATAGCGTGATGCCCTGAGCATTGTACTCGGCGAGCTCATCCGGTAACTGTCCCATCCACCAATAGAGCAATTCCCGGCTGGTGGTTCGACGCGAAATCCAGTGATCAGCGAGCAACAATAGTAGGTCTGAGGGTTGAATGGCATAGGCATATTCTTCTTTCCAGAGGGTAATATCCTGAACCAGTTTTTCCCGGCATGTCTTTCCGGCACTGACAAGATGGTGCGTTAAGATCCACACGGTGCCTATTTCTGAGGTCACGCGAAAATGATGGGGGAGTTCATGGTGGACATGCAGGTCGATCGGCATATATTCACAAGAATGGCCGAATTCAATGAGCGTACGGGCGAGTCGTCTGGCAAATGCTTTGGCAAGGTGATGTTCAGTCATTCCCTGATTGTGAATTGTCGGATAATGCTTTTCACATAACTTCAGACAGTCAGATTGAAACTCATTGACACTTTGAATCAGGATATCCAATAACAAGATTAACACTCCTTGTAAGAACAACACTCAGCGTAGCATATTTTATACCGAACTCGATTTTTTTTATTCTTTTCGGAGAGCTATTCGACTAAAAATCTTGAGTTTTTGTGATGTTTTCAGCGCATTTGAATCAGTTAATTTGGGCGAGAGATCACCGAACAAAATGGGGGTAATCAATGATGAACACGCCAATGAAATGCATTTAAATGCGTATAGTTCAATAAATTAGAATGAGTTCATCGATTTATTAAGGTGTTCGATGAAATATTTATAAGAAATACTTATTAAAGAAAGTTAAGATATACCAATTTCTACTATAAGTACTATTGGAGCAACAATTGTTTTCTATTTGGGGAAACCATTATTGGGCAATGATTGTTATGAGCAAATAGACCGTCAGGAAGGGCAATATGAGCACTGATGTTAAAAACTATAATCTTGTCGCTAGGTGCATACACTGGCTCTCGGCAATCGTTATCGTGGGAATGTTTGCGGTTGGTATTTGGATGGTTGATCTGTCTTACTACAGCACTTGGTATCATGAGGCGCCTTTTTTACATAAATCTGTCGGGATACTTTTGGCTCTTTTGACCATTTTCCGAGTGATTTGGAAAGCCTCAACCGTATCACCAAAAGTGACAGGGTCTCGTTTTGAGAAAATTGCATCGAAAGCCGTTCATCATACGATGTATCTTGATTTGTTTATCATCTTTATCTCCGGTTATCTGATTTCTACAGAAGATGGCCGAGGCATTGATGTGTTTAACTGGTTTACCATTCCCGGCGCGGGCGCACTCTTTGAAGGGCAGGCTGATCTGGCTGGGGTTGTTCACGAAATCGCAGCTTGGACATTGATCATTATGGTTGTTCTGCATGTCTTGGCCGCGCTACAACATCACTTTATTTCCAAAGATGATACGTTACGAAAAATGATAGGAGCATCTAAATCATGAAAAAGACATTACTAGCAACAGGATTGGCATTCGCGACAACATTATCTTTTGGTGCAACTGCTGCCGATTATGTTATCGACACAGAAGGTGGTCACGCATCGATTAACTTTACCGTGAGTCATCTGGGGTACAGCTATATTCAGGGACGCTTTAATCGTTTTGACGGCACATTCTCTTATGATCCGCAGAATATCGCTGCATCAAAGGTTGAGGTTAAAGTCGATACGACTTCTCTGGATTCAAACCACGCAGAGCGAGATAAGCACCTTCGTGGCGGAGAATTCATTAACGCAGGTAAATATTCAACAGCAATGTTCAAAAGCACCAGTATTGATGATCAGGGTGATGGTGAATTTACGATCAATGGTGATCTGACGCTGCATGGACAAACGAAGCCAATCAGTATCGATGCAGAACTCATTGGTGCAGGCCCTGATCCATGGGGAGGCGAGCGTGCCGGTTTTGAAGGGACGACCACACTACAGTTATCGGACTTTGGCATCAAAGCAATGGACATGGTTGAAACCGTCGATATGCAGCTTTATGTTGAGGGTATTAAAAAATAAATTGCATCCGATACGATAGATAAAGGAAAGCCTCTCGTTTGAGAGGCTTTTTTGATCAACGTTCGTTTTGATGAACGGTGCAACCATCGATGATCCAATCATCCATTTGCGTTGGTGTTTATTAACGCTTAGGCATCACTTTTAAGTGCGTCAACTTGCGGCATGGCGTCTGCTTTTTTCTGATTCGGATGGCTGAAGACAAACCAGTTACCTAAACCAACAAGGAAAGCCCCACCGACAATATTGCCCAGAGTCACTGGGATCAGGTTGGCAAACACAAAGTGAGAAATCGTCAGATCAGCATATTGACTGGCATTTGTACCGACAGCGTGCCAGAACGTATCCGGTGCGAATGTTTGAATCGCAATGCCTAATGGCACCATAAACATATTGGCAACACAGTGTTCAAAACCTGAAGAAACGAACAGCGCGACGGGTAAAATCGTCATCATTGCTTTGGTTGCTGCATTTTTTGAACTGAACGTTAACCAAACGGCAAGACAGACCAACAGGTTACACAAAATGCCGAGGGCGAATGCTTGAATAAAAGTGTGGTGGAGTTTGTGTTGCGCTACATTCAGAGCATTAAGACCCCATTGCCCGTGAGCGCCACCGTACAAACCTGCCGCCATCACTAATACTAACAGCAACATGGCACCTAAAAAGTTACCCAGATAAACTTTGCCCCAAATGGTCAGCATCTGTGTGGTGTTTATTTGTCGATTTGCCCGGGCAAGAATAGAGAGTACAGAACTGGTAAAAAGTTCTCCGCCACAAATCACAACCAGAATCAACCCCAGGCTGAAAGCGATACCACCGGCCAGTTTTGCTAATCCCCAAGGGATATCAGCAGAGCCAGTTGTCACTGTAATATAAAATACAAATGCAAGCCCGATAAAAAGGCCAGCCATTATCCCGAGTCCTAAAATCATCCCTGTTGATTTCTTGGTTTTACTCTGCGCGTAATGTTCTGCTTCAACCATCATTTCAGCAGGCGTTAAGTAATCGGTGTTGTTCGCCATATGGGCTCTCCAGATATAACTCAAAGCGTTTAAATTGTGTGCTACAGCACATTCCTGTGCGTAGAGTACCTAATTTTACACCATACGGTAAATTGGTAATTCTGAATATAACTATCAATTTGATTGATAGTTGCCGCAAGCCCCGTAGAATAAAGGTGTCGTGGATGCACAATGAGATAGGTAAATCGGTGAGATATACATTAAAACAGATCGCTGTCTTCGATGCGATTGCTGAGAACGGCAGTGTCAGTCAGGCTGCGGATTATTTGTCTCTGACACAGTCTGCAACCAGTATGTCTTTGTCGCAACTGGAAAAAATTTTGGGGCGCGCATTATTCGAGCGTCAGGGTAAACAGATGCGACTGACTCATTGGGGAGAATGGCTGCGACCAAGAGCAAGACGTTTGTTGCAGGACGCCCGACAGATCGAGACTGGTTTTTTTGATTTGCAGGGCATTAGTGGTGATCTGACGCTGTGTGCCAGCCAAACACCGGCAGAGCATTTGCTTCCGGAACTGATCAGCCTGTTGGATCATCGTTACCCCGATGTCCGGATCAAAGTCAGTGTCAAAAGTTCACATAATGTCATTGAAGATGTTCTGAATTACCGCAGTGATTTAGGCATTATCGAAGGTCGTTGTGATGATCATCGACTCTGTCAGGAGATTTGGTGTAGTGATCAGCTGATGATTGTTGCTGCGCCTGATCATCCGTATGCAAGCTTGCCCTCTGTCAGTTTCGAGTTACTTGCACAAGCTCGCTGGGTGTTAAGAGAACCCGGATCAGGCACTAGGATGGTGTTTGAAAGTGCGATTCATCCATATGTTGCTCAGTTGGATGTCTGGCGTGAGTACGATTTTGTGCCGCTCCTGTGCAGCCTGACAGCACATTCAGATTATTTGACCTGCTTGCCGTATCTTGAAGTCAAACCGTTAATTGAAAGTAACCAGTTAGTCGCCTTGAATGTTCCTGAATTAAAGATGGATCGGAGCTTGTCTTTTATCTGGCGTGCCGATGTCGGTGAACATCCATTAATCGACTGTATCAGGACAACCGGCCTGCACATGGTCGAAGGCCGGTCTCTGTTACGATAGACAAAGTTACGATAGACAGACGCTTGGTCTGGAACCATAGCAGAGTCAGCGTTTGGTTTAATATTAGGTATTGCCATTTGCCATTGTGACAATCCGTTTCAGCGTTTGTCTGAGGAGCTTCGGAATACAGACGACACCGCGTTGTTCACAATAAGAAACAATCGCGAGGGCTAAATCAGGTTTTGCATATTTCTTGAGTACCCGAATGACCACTTTCTTGGCGGGAATCGGGTGGTCGTGTGGGATTTTAAGCATATCTTTAAAGAAAAACTCGAAGCCGTGATTATATAAGAAGTGTTCGATATCGCGGTCCGGGAGTTCGGTCAGACGGTGTAAGAGCTGATCATGTTCCAGTAATGCGTGAACGGTTGCCGCATATTTCTTGCCGGCTGAATCTCCGTCAGTGACAACATGCCAATCGATGCCGAATGCTTTGGCAACTTTAATTAATGACTTGAGTCCGGATTGCGCAAATTCGATGATCTGTATCCCTTCAGCCATCAAATCATAACCACACTGGCGAGCCAGTTCACTAAACAGCCAGACCTCGGTTTCACCTTCGACCAATAACCAGCAGCGGGCGAATAAGGCACTGGAGCGATGAAAGCGAATGTGAAAACCGATACGACGCAGGTCGTCCTGAGATAACATTTTATCCGGGACAGACATCGCTTTGGTCCGGTCTGTCATTCTGACCAGTCGTCTGATTGAATAAAGGGGCACGGCCGCAAGCAACTCCCCACTGTTCGTCGTGAGAATCTTTTGCATTGGTAGCAATTGTAAAATCGTCCAGGCCCGTGCCAAATGCGTCGGGTGCAATCGGCCTTCCGGATCTTCAATAATGAGAATCGGTCGGGCACATCGGCGGAGATCGGTCGGGCCTTTGGCTTGTAGATAAGCATTCAGTAAGCGCATCAACAACAACCGACTCTGACGGTTTTTGGTTTCTTCAATATATTGAATGAAAGTTTTTTCTGATGCGGGTGAGGCATACACCAGACTGGTTCTCTCAAACCTCGGCTTCTTTTTACTCCGGCTTTTGAATGAGAAGTAGTGTTCAACCAATGAATTCATTGAATTGAGGCTACTTTTGATCTCCCCTTTATTCACGTGTCCGGGGGTTGCCAGCAACCGACGACAGGTATTGTCGATTCTTTTCTCTATTCTGGCATTCTTACTGTGATTGTTGCCATTGGTTGAGACTTCGACATGTCGCGAATCTCTGAGACGCAGGACGGGATGAAGACTGCTTAACTCTTGGGCGAGTTTTTCTGAATGGTGTAGCCTGAGCGGTTCGCCATCCTGATCAAGAAAGTGATGGATGGTTGTAATTCGATCATGTTCTCTGGTACCACTGATCCGATAAATGATCCGGCTGAATCCCCGGGGTGCAGGTTGCCAGATTGGCTTAAGTTTACGATATCGTCCGGATTTCGGCTCATATTTCTCGGTGGTGATAAAACAGAGCACAATTTGCAGATGTTGAGTCTGTGGTTGAGAAACCGCGTAATTGACATGAAAGTCCTGAAGCGAAAAATGATACAGACTACCGTCAGGTGGAAGGGCAATACTGAGTGCGTCCAGCAGGGAAGACTTTCCCCAAGTGTTTTCTCCGATTAAAGTGGTGAGCGCTTCTAAACTCAGTGATAAACGACGGATTCCTCGGAAGCCGGATATTTCGACTCGCTCTAAATGCATAGGCATCTTCCCAGAGAGATAGCTCTTCGTGTAAGAATAATATAAAAAGCCAGGCATACGAGTTACTTACATCACAGATGATGAATATTGGTGGTGTGGCTGCTTGAGAGACAAAAAAAGTTTGAACTCTATTTCACAAACAGAGATGAATCTGTCATGCTTTTCTATCCATGATACAAAGGGAAATGCTTGAATCTATGCATCACCATCACCAGCCACTGTCCATCACGATTGCACACTTAAACGACACCCACTCATACTTTGAGCCTTCATCATTGCAGCTTGAAATGACCGTGCATCAGGATGAAATTTCACCATATGTCAGTGCGGGGGGATTCGCCCGCATTGCAACTCGCGTCAGTCAGTTGAAAGATGAGGCCCAAAGCCGTGACCGTCCTTTTTTACTACTGCATGGCGGAGACTGTTTTCAGGGAACCTTATATTTCTCCCTGTTTAAAGGGGAAGCGAATGCCACTTTGTTGAATGCATTGGGGGTAGACGCGATGGTGTTGGGGAATCATGAGCTGGATTTAGGCAATGAACCTGTCGCTCGGTTTGTGCGAAATATTAATTTTCCGCTTTTAGCGGGCAACTGGGATCTGAGTCAGGAACGACCAGACAAACCATATCGGTTGTCTGATCAAACCAATGTGTACCGATATAATGTTCAGCAGCAAACAGCCCAATGGTTGGTGCGGGAATATGAGCAAGATGCTGTGGCGATCTTCGGGCTTTCGCTGGATCGGATGGATGATATTTCAAATCCGGATGCCGATACGCCGTTTGTCGCTGCACTGGCGGTTGCTCGTCGGACAGTGGAGGCAATCCGGCACAGTGGTATCAATAAGATTATTTTACTGAGTCATCTTGGGTATGAAATGGACAAACAGCTTGCCGAAGCGGTCAGCGGCATCAGTTTGATTATTGGCGGGCATAGCCATATTTTACAAGGTGACTTTGCGGATATTGGACTGGAAGCGGCCGATCCGTACGGGATCAAAGTGGGAGACACCCATATCGTGCAGGCCGGATGCCATGCGTTGGCGTTGGGGCACTGTCATATTGACTTTGATGCCGCAGGCAACGTGGTGCGTTTTCAGGGCAAGAATGAGCTGTTAATTGGTCGGCGTTTGTTTGTCGATGCGGCCAGACAGTCCCTTGGCAGTGACTGGCGGCATCAACATGCCTGTGATTATCTGGAACAACATCCCATGGTGTGTGTTTGCCGCAAAGATCCTCAGATTCAAGATATATTGAATCGTCATTACCTGCCGGTGGTGCGTCAACAGCAAACCAAAGCAGTGATTCGTCTGACACAACCTTTATTCCACACTCGGATCCCCGGAGAAAATGGCGGAAGTGAAATCGCACCGTTGGTCGCCCGGTCATTTCATTATGCGATGTCTAAGCGAGGGCATCCGGTTCAGTTTGCGGTACATAATGCCGGGGGCGTGCGTTGCTCTTTGTCAAGTGGTGTACTGACGGTTGCCGATATTGCCGGTCAATTATTGCCATTTGCCATTCCGATCGGCGTGTATTATGTCACCGGCACGACTCTCAGACGTTTACTGGCCGGTGCGATTGACAATGCGTTAGGCTATCGGGCAGAGAGTACCGGTACGGGAAGTTATCCTTATTGCCATGGTCTCGACTTTCACTATCAGGCCGACATGCCGGCAGAAGAGCGGATTCAGGCCTTGAAGATTTATCAAAATGGTCACTGGACATCTGTTGATGATTCAACAGTTTATTGTGGAACATCATCGGCCTATACGATGAAAGGAAAAGAAGGTTATGAAGCCATCCTTGGTATGGTTCGCCCCGGTATTGTTTCGAATATCTCAATGGCCGATGCTTTGATTGAGATGTTTAAGGATAAACCTGAATGGCTTGAAACATCTGTCGAAGCACAATTTATCAGCTAATTTTACCCGCTTCATGTACTGAACATCATTATGGCATTGTCTTTGCTTGTTTGATGATGTTGAAATAACCTCATCGGTGAGGAGGGAATATGCGGCATAAAGATTGGTTTGATGCGCTGGTGGTTGTCAGTTGGATAAGTATCTGGTCATTACTGGTTTATTTTCTACCCTATTCGGTTGTTTAAATCAGTTGGTCTTTCACATGGATAAATGCTATTAAGCAGCTATTGAAATTGAAAATAGCTGCTTTTAATATTGCGCTGCCTGTTCTGATAAATGAAGCTTGGTTATTTTCCTGTCAGCTCGTCGTCGTATTGTTAAAATAACCGTTTACAGGTTTGGAATCGATATCTCATTTTGGTTAGTATTCTGCAAAATCTCCGAAAAAAACATCCAGAAATAGTCAATATCCCATCAATTCCGCTTGCCTAAATAAGTGAGCGCTTTAAGATCGGTGCGTTGTTTTTCATATCTTTGCTAGGTATATAATCATAATGACTACACAAAAAATAAGTGAATCTATCTCGGTTATTTCTAAGGCCGGTTTTTTTCTCGGTGCAGTAATAACACTGATATATTGCTCAATGATTGGGTTCTATCCTCAAGGCCTTACATTAGGTGACGGGGCATTCATTGGTTTCGTATTTCTCTCGTTCGGATTCTTAGCCACATTATTCATCTTTTTGTTTTCGATCTCGTCTTTATCGCTGGTCAATGTACTGATTTTTCTGTTTCGGTTGCCATCGTTTATCTTTAAAACGTTGTCGATGACCAAGAAAGAGAAACATTTGCGTGGCATGGTGTTTGGCGGGATGCTCAAAAACTTTATCAAAGACCATCATATCGGTTCGATCTCTTTCTTAGGATTGGTTTGGTTGGTTCCGCTGATTTATATTATTTGTCAGTATGCGACGGTCAGAGATTCAGACTGGTTTGCAACCCTCCTCATGTTTACACCGCTGTTGTATTGTGGCATCGCCTGTAAGATGTATCTCAATCATAAAGAGAAGAATATTTTCAATAGTCTGGTGACACTATTTATTTTATTAACACCTTTTATGGTGGTGCCCGGATTATTTAAATATACCTTATATACCGCGATGGAGAATATTGGTGTCAGGGATAGCCATGTCTCACTTTATATCAACAATCAGTATGTTCCAGTTGTGAATGATATTATCAATAAAAATGAGTTGAGTGACTATCAAGTGACCAAGGTTGATGGCAATTTCAGTCAAATTGATAATGTTGATGTCATTTTCACCGGGGCAGGGAACCGAAGCCTTTTGAAACTGGCGGATAAACGAGTGTCGGTCAACTTTGTGTTACCGTCGGATGCCTTTTATACAGAAAAATCCTATTTGAATCACGACTTGAATCGTCTTATTGCAGCTATTCAAGCGAATAGCTCGGATGCGTTCCAACACAATAAAGTTTCGTTTGATTATCATCACATGGTGTTGAATTTTGGTTCGTATGGCTATTTTAAAGTCGGAGAGTATACCGTTTCACCTCGGTTTGAAACCGCGATTACGTCGACCCTGAACCCATTATTTGATGTACTTTCACAGTATCCGGAACAGATTCAATCTCTGGAAGTGATCGGATTATCCAGTCAGGAATGGAAAGGCTCAAGGGATAATCTGGATGCTTACAAGTATAACTATGATCTGTCTGTGAAAAGAGCGTTAGCGGTGTCTAATGTCTTGTTTGAAAGTGAGATGTTACAGCCATACGGACAGTGGTTGAGTGATAAGCTGGTGATTCGCGGAGAGCTATCTCAACAAGATGGTCGGGATAAAAAATCAGACCGGAGAGTGATTATCAAATTGAACTTGAAACAGTAACGTTGTATCAAGAAAAGTTGTATTAGTAAAAAAACCGGCGTCAGAGACTGGCACCGGTTTTTTATTGCATCAAGATTTATATCAAGTCGGCTTTATTTTTTACGGGTATATTCAGCAATAATATACATCGACTGACCGTTTGCTTTTCCTGAAACCAGCTTCGGATCATCGCTCAGGCTGATGCCACGAACAACCGTTCCTTGCTTAATGACTTGGGAAGAGCCTTTAATCGGTAAGTCTTTAATAATAGTGACGTCGTCACCTTTCTTAAGCTCAACACCGTTGACGTCGCGAGGTTTCTCAGCATCATCATCCATGCCGATCATTGCCCAGTTGGCAACATCTTCTTCCAGATACATCATATCCAGCAAATCATGAGCCCAAGCTTCAGATTCTGATAAATGCTTCAGTTGACGCCATGCGACGACTTGAACGACCGGCGTTTGATTCCACATACTGTCGTTCAGACAACGCCAGTGGTTCGCATCAGCCGTTTCCGGGTTTTCAATTTGACTCTTACAGGTGTCACAGAGCATCACTGCATGATCGACTGTAATTTGTGTATGAGGTGCAACAACAAATGGTTGAAGCTGAGCGGTAGACGAACAAAGTTCACATTTTGATTCACAACGTTCAAGCAGCGCTGATTCTGTTGCCATATGATTGGACTCCTGTAAAAAGAATAAGGGCGTATTATCCACGTCGTGGCAACAATTTAAAGTTTTTTATCCATTAAGATGATGTTTCAGCAACAATGAATAAGGAGAGGAAACCATATCAATGAGATACCAACGCTCATCCATATGAATATCGTTTGCTGGCGTCAGCTATGCTTGTCATGCTATTTTCTGAGCGGAAAACTTCGGCTCACTCACCTCTGTTCGATTTGTGAAAGGTAGATTATGCGTATCTGGAAAAGACCGATTGATATTGATTTATTGAATCAAACTTCAGTCAACACCATGATGGAACATCTGAATATTGTTTATACAGAAGTTACCGATTCAACGATATCGGCAACGATGCCGGTTTGTCATTTTACCCATCAGCCATTAGGGATGTTGCATGGCGGAGCTTCAGTTGTGCTTGCAGAAACATTAGGCTCGGTTGCGGCAAACTGTTGTGTTGATGAAAATGCTTATTGTGTTGGGTTGGATATTAATGCCAATCATATCCGAGCGGTCAGAAGCGGTACGGTTACAGGGGTTGCCCAACCGATGCATCTCGGTGTGTCGACACAAGTATGGCAGATCAATATTCATGATGAGCGGGATCGATTAGTGTGTACCAGTCGTTTGACCATTGCCGTCAAAAATAAAAAATAACAATAATATGCGGACTAAGTTTGCAGAAAAGGGGAAAATAGGAAACTATAGAGCTATGGATAATATCATCAATTTCCCCCTTTATTTTTATGAGTAGTCCAAGATTACGTGTCCAGTTTGAAACCTTATTCGAACACTTTGACGGTCAAAATATGGAAGTCCATCTGGAAGATGTGACGGATATACTGTTTTGTACGCGCCGTAATGCCCGTATTGTCTTGAATAAGATGGAAGAAGAAGGCTGGATCGAATGGCATCCGGCAGCTGGTCGGGGCAAATTATCACACCTGATTTTTAAACGCAGCCGGAATGATGTCAGTGAAAATCTGGCGCGGCGATACCTTGAAGAAGGGAAGTTCGGACAGGCGTTCTCCGTACTGGATCAGAATGCTGATAAACTGACCCAAGTCATCCAAAATTATCTTGGCATCCAGCATCAGCAGGGACGCCAAGTTGTTCGCCTGCCTTACTATCGCCCGTTATCAATGCTCAATCCTCGCAAACCGATGCGGCGTTCTGAACAGCACATTGCCCGGCAAGTTTTTAGTGGTCTCACTACCTTCGATGAGAATGAAATGCTTCAGCCCGATTTGGCGCATAGCTGGCAGAGTCTGTCTGCAAACCATTGGCGGTTTTATTTACGCCCCGGTGTCCGATTCCATAATGGTCAATTGCTGACATCAGCGTTGGTCGTTGACAGTCTTTGTGAGTTGCAGCATTTCAGGTTGTTCCATCATATTGAGGAGGTCTCATCACCGGGAGATTGGGTGATTGATATTCATCTGAGTAAACCCGATTTTCATTTACCGACTTTATTAGCTGAAACGTGTGCAAGAATTGTGAGTCCCAACGTTCAGCAAGAGAACGAGTTTGATATTATGCCGGTTGGTACCGGACCATTCAAAGTGGTGATTAATGATGATAAACGACTCATTCTGGAAGCATTTGATAGTTATTTCGGTTATCGTCCGCTGTTAGATCAGATTGAAGTCTGTGTCATTGATGAAGCGGACTCTTCTTTGGTATTTCCAACCCTGAATACACCACTCAAACTGAGACGAGGCGCGTCTCGTGAAGATGTTGATTTGGATCCGGGATGTATTTACCTACAATTGAACCGTAGAAACGGGATTGCCTGTGATCGTGTGTGGGCTGAATACCTGAGTAGTAAACTGAGCGCACTGAGTCTGTTTAGTCTCTTGCCGGAAGAAACCGTTGTGACGTGGGGAATGTTACCGGCCCACGGGTTGAAACCCGGATGGTATCACCATCGTCCCTGTCGCCAAATGATTCTCCCTGCGATAACGCGTCCGGTTCGGATCGCCTATCATGCCAAGCATCCGATGTTTCCTCATTTGGTTGACGTGATTCAGACTTTATTGACGCAAGATGGTATTCAGGTTGAACTGAGTACGTATGAACATGCGGTGGATGTAACCCAAGAGATTGATATCTGGATAAAAGCAATGGGCATATCAAACCATCGCGATGATGCACTGGCGGGATGGCTTTTGGATTACTCTCATGTTAGTCATACCAGTCAGCCAGAGGATTTTGCCGGTTGGCAGCAGTTGATTGATTGCTGGCGGACTGAGCCTGAACAGCCATTTCCTGCCAGAGACATCGGCAAGTCTTTGATTGAAAAATATCAAATAGTGCCACTGTTTCACAGTTGGTTTGGCATCAGTCACGACCAGTGTGGTGCATTGCAAAACGCCAAATGTAATGCTCTGGGATGGTTTGATTTTGGTCGGGTATGGGTCAAACCGGAGCTGGATTGAGCCCGAGTGGGGTTCATGATGTTTCATCAACTCGCTTGAATAAATATGGTTTTAAAGCATATGGTTTTTAAAGTACATAGTTTTTAAAGTATATGGGTTTTTAAAGTATATAGTTTTTAAAGTATATGGTTTTTAACCAGCGTTTAAGAAAATAGCTTAAGGATACTGATTTTGCATAGTCCTATTACATTAGAAGCGCTTTACATTCTCGATGCGATCGAACGGCGTGGCAGTTTTGCTGCGGCTGCACATGAGATGAATCGCGCACCAAGTTCCCTGAGTTATCAGATTCAAAAACTGGAGCAGGATCTCGATATCATCATTTTTGACCGCTCCGGTCATAAGGCCAGTTTCACTGATGCCGGACGATTGCTACTGGATCACGGGCGACAAATTCTCTCTGAAACCGACAAACTGGTGAATGATGCAACGGTTCTGGCAAATGGCTGGGAACTGGATCTGACGCTGGCTTATGATGGTATTATTCCGGTGGATAATTTCTTTCCATTGGTGGAAGCGCTCGGTAATGTGAGTAAGACCAGAGTCCGGCTTCAGGAGGAAATTCTGGCGGGATGTTGGGAGTCACTGGCATCGGATCGTGCTGATCTCTTGATTTGTCCTCGTCTTGAAACCATGCCTCACGATATCAAAGTTGAGTCATTGGGATCCATGTCGATGGTGTGGGTGGCCGCAACCGGACATTACGTTCATAAACGGAGTGGTGTTTTTGATGAAAATGCGCGACAGAAGTATCGGATTATTGCGATTGCAGATACTGCCAGAGAGCAACCACCACTCAGTGTGAATATACTGCAAAAACAACCGCGGCTGACTGTGACAAATTTTGCGGCTAAGTGTCAGGCGCTTACGTCCGGGCTTGGGATTGGGACGCTACCACAACAGGTGGCACAGCCCCTGATTGATGCGGGCAAACTACAAATCATTCACGGTACGGAAAAGAAAGATGCAGATATAGTGCTGGCTTGGCGTCGGAATAAAATGGGAGAGGCCAAATCTTGGTGCATTCAGTATTTGAAAAAGCATTGGAACTTACTCAATTGAAGAATCATGTGACATAAAACAGCGCAAAGGAACAGAGTCGCAGATAAGCGACTCTGTTTGCGTTTGATCATCATTATTCACTCGTTTGAGATAACAATAGTTGCATTTCTGCCGTTCCATCTTCGAAATCAACTTCCACATGAAATCCGAGTTTTTGAGCCAGTGATAACATACCTTGGTTACTTGGCATGGTGATGCCTGATATTTGTTGCGTTCCCTTATTGGTACAATAGTCGATAATCTTTCTCATCAGAATGCGTCCCAGTCCCAGACCTTTTAAGTCGGAGCGGATTAAAATTGCAAATTCGGCATCACTGTTGTCCGGTGAGATTAATGCACGCGAGACACCGATAATCTCGTGTTCAGGGGATGAACGAACCGCAACAAAAGCCATTTCTCTGTCATAGTCAATCTGAGTCATATTCGCTAAAGCTTCATGGTTGAACGTGCCCACTTCTGTAAAAAAGCGTTTATAGAGATCCTCTTTGGAGACTTTATTGATGAAGTCTGCATGATCGGGTTCGTCTTCCGGTAAAATAGGACGAATCAAAATGGATTCTTGGTTTTTCATCACCACCTGAGCTTCCATCTCAGATGGATAGGGACGGATGGCTAACCGCTGTTGCGCATCACCGTGGTAAGGTTTGAGATGCAAATCGGCATCCAGAATCGTAAATTGATGACCATTGACCAGCAGGGGATGAATATCTAATTCATGAACTTCAGGACACGTTTCGATTAATTGTGAAAGTCTCACTAAAAACTGAGAAAGCCCGGCAATATCAATCGGAACCGGAAGTTTTTGCAGGCGGATTTTATTGTTCTTGATCGCTTGGACGATTAAATATCTCGCCAACGTCATATTTAATGGTGGCAGTGCCGCTTCAGCATCTGTTGCTTCTTGCCATTCGGAGCCTCCTTGTCCCAGAAGAATCACCGGGCCGAAGGTCTCGTCATGTTTGACTTTGATCCGCAGTTCTTCGCCGCCAGCAAGTTTCGCCATCCCTTGCACAACTAAGCCATGAATGAGTGCTGCCGGATAAGACAGACTCACCCGGTCAAGGATTGCCTGTGAGGCACTTTCAACTTCGTGACGATTTCTGAGGTTGAGCATGACGCCTTGCACATCTGATTTATGCGCAATATCCGGTGAGCGTAATTTGACCGCAACCGGATAACCAATAGTTTCGGCAATATGGACGGCTTCGCTACTATCTTGTGCCATCCAAGTCGGGAGCACATCAAATTCAAAACAGGTCAGTAAGTCACCAATTTGGTGGGTATCGAGTAATGTTGCTTGCTGGTTTGCAAGATGGAGATGTTCTTGAATCCACTGTTGAGCTTTGTGAATTTTTTCTGGTGGAAGAAAATCAGCAGTGGTTGGTGTCTCCATTAATTGCTTTTGATTGCGCTTGTACTCAACCATATGCATAAATGCAGTTACTGCACTTTCCGGGGTGCGGTAAGTCGGAATTCCGGCTTGATAAAATCGTTGCCGAGCTGCTTTAGCGGTGAGTTCACCCGACCAGTTGGTCAAAATGTTAAACTGGCGGCTGCGTGGATGCTGATTTAAGGCATCAATCACTGCCTGAGCGGTCTGCTCTGACTCTGCAACGGCTGAAGGGCAATGCATAATTAAAATCGCATCGGCAACGTCTGAATCTAACACGGCATTCAGTGCTGACACATAGCGTTGATGCCCGGCATCGCCCACAAGATCAATGGGATTGGCGTGTGACCAACTTGGCGGCAGGCACTGATCGAGTTCGTGCATGATGTCATCATCCAGCCGTGCTAATTTGCCACCCCGTTCGAGTAAGGTATCAATGGCCATAATGGCTGGGCCGCCACCGTTGGTAATAATTGCCAGCCGTTCACCACGGAGTGGGAGAGGGTGAGTTAAGGTTTCCACTGCGGCAAACAGTTCATGTGTGTTATGAACACGCAACATACCGCTACGCCGAATGGCCGAGTCATAAATAATATCGAGGGTATCGATACCACCGGTATGTGCTTTGGCCGCTTTTCTACCTTCCAGCGTTCTTCCGCCTTTCAATACCAGAATTCTTCGATTTCGTGAGGCTGCCCGGGCCGCAGAGATAAATCGTCTGGCATTTCGAATTGTATCGATATAGAGCAAAATCGCATCGGTGTGACGATCTGTACTGAGATGGTCGAGCAGATCATTGAAATCAATATCGGATGCATTGCCCAGAGAAATAAAGGCAGAAAAGCCAATCTGTTTTTCATTGGCCCAGTCCAAAATAGTGGTACACACCGCCGCTGACTGAGAAATAAAGGCAATATTGCCTTTCAAGGCTGGGACCGGAGAAAAAGAGGCATTAAATGAGATCCAAGGGAGAATGATCCCCAGACTATTTGGGCCAACAATCCGCATATTCGCTGCTTTTGCGATAGCAAGACACTGTTGTTGAATCTGATGATTTTCTGGATCATTGCTATACATATCCGAAGACAAAACCACCACGTAAGCGACTTTTTTCTCGGCAAGCTGGTGGAAAAGCGAAATATTTCTTGAGGCGTGCGTACATAAAACTGCGATATCCGGTATGATAGGCAGTGAGTCGATTGTTTGGTAAGCCAGTACGCCACACACAGAAGTATAACGGGGGGTGACCGGCATGACCGTGCCATCGAAGTTACCGCTGAGCAGGTTTTTCATCACGACATGACCGGCTCGTAGTGGGCGATTGGAGGCACCAATGACGGCAACCGATCTGGGCTTTAAAAAATGAGACAGGTTGTTCATTTTTATTTCTCACATCAGCAAGGATATCCGTCTGATTATACAATTGGATTGATGAAAGCAGGGATATGGAAAGCAAAACTTGGATATTCGCTTAATATTGTTTAATACTTTGTGTTTTATATCACATGTTATTCATTTGAATTTATTACCTAAACTTGATTCTAGACTCGGCTATGGGCATGATTGATACACTCTTTATGAAAGGCACGAAAACTATGGAAAAAAAAGTCATTCTCGGTTTGTCTACGTTACTGCTGGCGGCATGCTCTTCTGGTACCTATGTAACGGACGTGACAACTGAAAGCTACCAGGAAGAATATCCCACGGCCAAAATACAGCAGCCGGTGGTTTCTCAGCAGGGAACAACCGCTGAAGGTGTGACAGAGATGAATGTGGTTCGGACGACAGGGCAACCGGCAACATCTCAAAAAATGTCTCAACCGAGTCAGTCCGCTGTGACGATTACTCCGCCAACGGCAAAACAGGTGGCAATGAATCCACGTTTTGGTTACACCATTCAGGTGGTTGCGGTTGGTAGTCAAAGTAAAGTGGATAAATTTTCTAACAAGCTTCCTAAAGATGGTCAGCCTGTTTGGGAAAACTACAAAGTCGTGAATGGGACGAAGTGGTATACGGTCTTATACGGTGATTTTGCAACGCGTGCTAAAGCGCGTCAGGCCATTCAGATGCTGCCGGCTGAGTTCCGTCAACTCAAACCTTTTGTGAAAAGTATTGACGCAATTAAAAACTCAGAATATCCGACTTTAAACAAACTTAATTAAACAGAAAAAGGGCCCGGAGCCCTTTTCTTGTATAAATAAAGAACGGTTAGCTATTTAGGGCAAGATTAAGACTACAACTTTATCTGGAATTATCTATGATAGGGGCGGTTTAAACTGAAAGGAACTGTGGAAGAATAATGGACCGTATCAATATATTATTGCTTTGTGGTGGTGGTTCATCAGAGCATGAGGTGTCATTGGTTTCTGCGAATTATGTTCAGGAACAGCTCCAAACTAATCCTCTCTTTGACGTAGAACGTATTGAAATAAAACGTGACGGATGGTTTACCGAAGACGGCCATCTGGCATATTTGGATATCAATACTGCAACCTTGAATACTGATGTTAGTCGTCAGAAAATTGATTTTGTGGTGCCATGCATCCATGGTTATCCCGGAGAGACCGGTGATATTCAATCGATGCTTGAATTAGCTGCCATTCCATATCTGGGATGTGGTCCCGAAGCGAGTTCAAATAGCTTTAATAAGATTACCTCGAAGCTTTGGTATGATGCGTTAGGTGTGCCCAATACCCCCTATTTATTCTTGTCTGAATTTACGGATCAGACGGTTGCACAATGCGAAGAAGCATTGCATCGTTGGGGCGCTTTATTTGTCAAAGCAGCACGACAAGGCTCTTCCGTTGGATGTTACAAGGTCACTGATTTAGCGCAATTGCGTCAGTCTGTTGCCTCGGCATTTCAGTTTTCTGAACAGGTTCTCGTTGAAAAAGCAGTGACACCGAGAGAGTTAGAAGTCGCTGCTTATGAAATCGGCGGGGAACTTCATATTTCAGCACCGGGTGAGGTTATTGCTCCGGCTGACGCTTTTTACACCTATGAAGAGAAATATAGTCAAACCAGTCACTCTCATACCAAGGTTGAGGCTGAAGGTCTTACTGCCGAACAGCTTGCCTCTATTCGTGCATACAGCGAGAAAGTATTTCGCCATATGAAACTTCGACATCTTGCCCGGGTTGATTTTTTCTTGACCTCGGATGGACAAGTTTATTTGAACGAAGTGAATACATTCCCAGGCATGACTCCCATCTCAATGTTCCCGAAAATGTTAGAAAACAATGGCCATCATATGGCAGATTTTTTAACGGATTGCATTGAACGCTCATTGGAACAAGTTACGACTTCCAAGGTTTAAACGATTTAAATTGTTGCATTCCAATTTCAGCCTGGCGATGCTTTCCAACGTACTGAGAAGGCATCACAGGGCTTTGCCAGCGACCAAAAGACTGAATTTCTTTGATTTTCATCCCTTGTTGATAGAGTTCTTGTGTTGCTCCGATGCGGGTCGACTGACCTGAAAATTTAAGATGAGCAATCCCAAGTCGTTCTCCTGCGCCTCTTAAAATTCGATAGATCGATGAGTCATTCAGTTTTTCAATCCCGATGTTTTGATGACGATCGATCGAACGAAAGACATAAGGTGAAGCGTGGATATCAATCAGCTGATACCAACGGTGAACGGCTTCAGAAGCCGGTGGAGACAGTTGGTAATCATTGCCTCTGAGTTCAACCCGTACCTCTGAGTCCGAGTGAAAGGTCAGCTGTTCCACGCGAAGTTCTCTGAGCTCAACTCGTTTTAGTATGCACTCAAACATCAGATGATAGATGGCAAGATCTCGAATATCTTTGGCTTCTTTCGATGTAGAAAGCTTTGTATCGAGTTGTTCAAGATGTTCCCGGCCTAATGCATCTGCTTGACTATTATCGCCTTTTTTCTCTGTTCTTAAAGACATTAAGTGTAAACGGACCTGATGATTTGTGATTGGATCCGGATACCCAAGCAATTTATGGAGCACAGTTATAGTGACGGTGTAACGACGCAAGGTTGAAAACTTCCTAATCCGTGATTCCTTTTCAAGAAAAAGGCGAATCATATCCGGGGATGCCGGATAGGGAGCAACATGCTGATTCTGACAAAATTCTACAAATAGATTCCAGTCTTTGGTCATGGCAAGTAAAGAACTATTTGAATACTGATGTTGCGTCAGTTCATCGAGTTGTTCTTTATGGATAAAAGCACAAAGTTGCTTGGTATAGTTTTCTATTATTGTCTTTTTTGTGATTAATATTGGTTTTTTTAACATTTTAATGCACTATAACTAGTCTATTAGCCATAAATATACTTGATCATGTGTCGATTACAATTAATATTAAATAGAAATACATAGAAGAGCTGAGTAGGCATATGGCTGTTGCAACATACCGAGGGTTTACCCTCAAATCTGCCGGTCAATCCAGTGATATCTGGCAAGTAAAAATCAAGCATCATGTCCTTTCCGGTAATAAAACAGCGGTGCAAAAGAGTATTGATTGGTGGTGTGATACTGCTTCGATTATTGATCCCAAAGAATTTTCTAACATCGAAGCTAAAAGAGAGCAGCAGACAGCGAAACAAGAACAATTTGCTGGCTTTACTCTGAAAAATGATACGGGTGAGCCGAATGATTGGTACTGTATATTCAATGGACGTTTGCTTAAGGGCTCCAAGCTCGCAATTGAAAAACACATTGAAAAAACAATTATAGAACTCCGTCAGGCGAAGGCAGCCGCAGCAGCAAAGAAGTAATCAAATATGACATTAGTATATTCCACAGAAGTTGGACGCATTAAACCTGAAGATTCACAGCCTCAGCGGCCGAAAGGCGATGGTATTGTAAGAATACAAAGACAAACCAAGGGGCGAAAAGGGAAAGGTGTTTGTGTTATCACAGGTCTTGATCTTGATGATGCAGCATTGAAACTCTTGGCAGCAGAATTAAAAAAACATTGTGGTTGTGGTGGTGCAGTAAAAGACGGTCATATCGAAATCCAAGGGGATGACCGGGAAAAAATCAAAACGCTTCTGGAAAAGAAAGGCCATACCGTTAAACTCGCCGGTGGTTAATTCCAGATAAAATCAATCAGAAGGCTCCTTAGTGACAATGTCACAATGGGGCTTTTTTATCCTTATACAACACAATATTTATATTCCCTTGGTTGAGTCAATCATCCATATTGCTCCTGTTGTACAAAAAATATCTAGCGATTTCATATCCATAGAATTTATTCGTGATTAATGATTCAAATCAGTGTTTCACTGCGCTTGTAAGCATATTGTATATTGAATCACATTTTCATATGCAAACTATAGGAGATAAGTATGAGCGTCATGAGATTTTCTGTACCCAGAGACATTATCTATGGAGAAGGGGCGCTGGCTGAATTGGCAACGTTAAAAGGTCAAAAGGCTGTGATTGTGACCGGTGGGAGCTCAATGAAAAAATTTGGGTTTTTAGAACAATGCCAGGATTATCTGTCGCAAGCCGGTATTCGTAGCATCATCATTGATGGTGTTGAGCCAAACCCATCGGTTAAAACAGTATGGCGCGGTGCTGAAGCCATGATGAGTTTTGAACCTGACTGGATCGTGGCGATAGGGGGTGGATCGGCTCTTGATGCAGCCAAAGTCATGTGGTGCTTCTATGAACATCCTCACTTAAAATTTGAAGATATCATTGAAGTCGGCTCCATGCCGGCATTACGTCAAAAAGCGAAATTTATTGCCATTCCATCAACCAGTGGCACCGCTTCTGAAATCACAGCATTTTCTGTGATCACTGATACCGAAAACCATATCAAGTATCCCATTGTTGCTGCTGACATGGTGCCGGATATTGCGATTCTTGATCCCAAACTACCAGAAACGATGCCGGCACATATTACGGCCAATACCGGTATGGATGTCTTGACACATGCTGCAGAAGCGCTTGTTTCCATTGCTGCCACATCATTTACAGATCCGTACTCGATTGAAGCCATCAAGCTGGTGATCGATAACATTGAAACGGCGTATAAAGAACCTGATAATAAAGAAGCTCGCTATAATATGCATAATGCATCCGCGCTTGCAGGGATGGCATTTACCAATGCCTCATTAGGATTGGTCCATTCACTTGCTCACAAAATTGGTGGTGAGTTTGGCGTGACACATGGCCTGTCAAACGCGATTTTGCTACCATATATCATTGATTTCAACAGACAGTACACCGCCAAGTATCAGTTTGCTGAAAGCATTCTCGGTATTGATAATTTGGCCCAAACAGTCAGAGAGCTAAACAAAGCATTGAATATTCCATCTTGTTTTAAAGATTGTGATGAGGTTGATTTCAGCGAAGAAAAATTCATTCGAGTATTGGAAAGAATGAGTGAGCGGGCCTATGGTGATCCGTGTACATTGACCAATCCAGGAAAACCAACCGTTGAAGACGTGAAAAACTTATACCGTAAAAGCTATTACGGAGAGTAATCTTCAATTGTTAGGAACCAAAATGACATACCAGAATAACAAAGCCCCGTATTGGGGCTTTTTGCTATCAATTAGCTGTTGTGTTTGTCTCAGTAACACCGATATTTGCAATACTTGTTGGATGAGGCCAATCAGTGGCGGTACAGTATCGACGGCTTGGGATTTTTACAATGATAACTGGGATGATCTTAAAGATGCTCTTGCCGGGATTCCCATTTTGGAAAGAGCAACATTAGAAAGATAGCTTTGAATGAACCCATGTATCAGATGGAAAGGATAAAGGACAACGATAAAAAAACCGCTGTCATTCGCGGTTTCTGTAATGAGGGGGACAGAAAGCCTTAACAGATTGAATTGCCTGAATTATCCTATTTAACATAACGTACATAATGCGCACTTAATGTGTTAAAGCAATCGTGAGTCGTATTCCGATTTTTCTGACGTTTGCTCAATAAAACTACAACTTGCCCATATCTAAAGAAACACTCCGTCAATAATAGATGATCACTTTGAGGCCCGCACACAAAACGTAAGCCTCGCATCTATTAGCCATGCTACCCGGAGAACTCATCCAAATCGATGACTCCCATCATGACCGAAGCGACAAATGCAGCCTATTAGTGTTCATTGATACCGACGGATAAGCCGCCGCTCGTCCATTCCATACATTGCCGCACATTCCATATACTAGTCAGAGCCTTTACTTCATTCTCATTCGAATAAGTCTACGGTATCAAAAACTCACTTTCTCTGTGGTTATCCTAGATTTGTGACTGCATCGAAAAACCTAATTCAGCCCACCCATTGAAGATAAATTTTTTATTTGTTGTGGTTGTTATTTTTAGTGCTGTGAAATGAATCGATTATTGATTACGACATTCTTAGTTATAGTGCATCAGGATATGTATCTAGCGTGATACTGTCACTCAGCAGAAGTATTCACTAACATGAGATCCTAAAGGATCGTCTTTCTTTGAGAAACGTATACTCGGTTAATGCACATGCTATATGTAGTAGAACATATCGGGATAAGTTAATGAAAAATATAAAGTTTGCATGGTTTTCATTAAAAAATGGTCACGAACAGTAAAACGATCAACTTATTTTTCATAGAGAATTAACTGGGCAATGTAAGTAATTACTACGCGCTGTGGTGTTGGTATATTTGGTTCAGATTTCAGAAAAGAAAAAAGCCCCCTCTTTTCAGAGAGAGCTTAGATAGGCGTGCCGTTAAGAAAAGAATAAACGCGTTAGTATGTGGACAGGAAGTTCACATAAGCACCTTTGGCATGGGCATTGGTATAACTGACAGCAGCATCAAGCTCAAATAGTCCAAGTAGGGATAATCCTATCCCCGCTGTATATACCCCATCGGAACCACTATAAACCAGGTTCTTTTTATAACCGGCTCGTAATTTTAGCTGACGCAGAATATCAATTTCGCCACCGACACGCAGCATCTGTGTATTGTCGTTGAAATTGGTATAGCGCTCTTCCTCATTCAGGTCATAATCGACGCTAATCGAGGCATAATCACCAATCAGCCCAACACCAACCGTATACAATGGTCTAAGTTGATAACTATATTGCAGATCCGCCTTGCCAGATATACTGGAAGCAACTAGCCGGGTCGTGATATCACGAGAAACCAAATTGGTTGCCGCAAATCCAACTCTGACTGGTCCATAAAACCACAGAAGGCCTGCATCTAAGTTAAATACCGTTTCCCCGGTACTGTTGGCATCGATATCACTGAGATCGTAGTTCTTCAAACTGGCTTCATATACATAGGTATACACGCGTTGAAGTTTGGGAGAAACTCCGACTGAGATATGTTGCCCGAGAAATGTTTGATACTTTGCCAGAGAAAGTCCCACCTCAGTAACCGCAACAGAAACAGCGTCGATCGTACTATTCTGCGCATTATCAAGCGTTGAGGAACCGGTTGTCGCAATTGATGGCGTCACATAAGTCTCTGCATAGGCTTTACCAAACAAATTCATCGAAATATATTGATTGGGAATCCCTATTGCGATCGCACCACCAATATCAGCTTTGAGTTCTCCGCCATTAAGCGCATCTAGCTGACTTTGGAGCTGAGCTTCTTGTGATGAATCTCCGCCTTCCACATTTTTGATTAAGTCACCCACATCATCAATGGTATTTGAAATATCATCAGGATCGTTATAGGTCAGTCCAAAACTGGGAAGTAACATTCCCGCATCATCGTTTTTTCGATAAATGGCGACAATAGCAGGATTATAGAAAGGAGCAGTGAGATAATTGGCAGAAACAACCCCGGTGCCTCCCATTGCATCCCCTCGGGCTTCAACAGCGTAGGAAGCTGCCATACTCCCGGATGAAACAACGAGAAGTGAAGGAATTAAATATTTTAGTTTTATATCCATATGCGCTATAAACCGAATAAAATTTAATGTTTATAACGACAGATTGTCATATATCTTTAGCTATTCCTCTAGTGAAACATCATATGTTTTACTAATAACTTGAGATTGCTCAATAGTTATCGGCCCTTGCCACCGCTGATGATTCATCGATACCGCCAGAACATATCGTCCCGGTTCTAATGTTTTAGGTGGCAACTCGCTCGGATAATTAGACTCATAGGTCTGTTTCCAAACGTCTGAGTATTTCCCATTATGATAGCTATACGCTGAAACTCTCATTTTGGGTAATGGGCAGTAACGATTCGGAATCGCTGTTTTTTCGACACGCCATTGTTCTTTTGAACGCCAATGAATCGTGTGATACGTCTTCGGATTATCAAGGATGATCCAAGAACTCCACGATTCACCATTTTTTCGAGAAACGATCAATCGATAGAGCCCCATCGGCAAACGATTATTCAGATTATAACGCTTCACGTAAGTGAGCTCACTTGTGACACCGTCACTTTTTGTCTGGGAAAAAGAGCTATCGAGTGAAATTGAATGATCAATCCAGCGAGTGAACGAAACCTCTTCTATTTGTGACGTTGTCACCATATTAATCAGTAATTGGAATGCATCCCGTCCCGGACTCTGAATCTCTACTCTTCGTACTGCGAGAGATTTAATCCAATCAGGAAAAGGGCCACGCTCCAGACTCTTTCCACAATCTGCGCTTAAAGATTGGAGTAACAAGTCATTCAGATGACTGCTGAGGTGATTACTTTTAGCGTTCTGCCATACTTCAACTAAAGAGTTAAACATTTTAGGCAGATCATCTTCCAGCAGATGTTCATGGGCTTGAGTTAATGGCGTGTTGCGTTCAAACCAATTCGCATAAACAGAATAGCTGGGAGCGCATATCAGTACTCCCAGTAAGAAAAAACTCTTTTTTCTCATCATCAGGCTTTCATTTTATAGCCGACACCCCGTAAGGTTTCAATTTCTAGTCCGGAAAGTTTTTGTCTTAATTGCAGAACATGCGTATCAACCGTTCTTGTTGTTGGAAAGTGATTGTAGCCCCACACATGATCCAATAATTCATCTCTGGTAAATACTCGGCCTAAGTTACTGGCCAGAAATAGCAGTAAATCAAACTCTGTACGGGTCAACGTAATCAACTCACCTTTGTAATGCACTTCTCGCGTGGCTTTATCAATCGTTAGTTCTGTTGTGACTACCTTTGTATCATCCTGCGACTCTCCATCAGGCGCTCGAAGTTGCGCTCTCACTCTGGCAAATAACTCGGCTTCAGCAAATGGTTTGGTTAGATAATCATTCGCACCAGAATCAAGTCCTGCAACTTTATCTTTCACCGTGACCAGTGCCGTCAACAGAATAACCGGAACATCTTTCAGGTTTTTCCAATCAACGAGGTGTTCAACTGAATCACCATCAGGAAGCTGTCGATCCAAAATCACTAAATCAGCCTGCTCCCAATACTGTCTTACTTCTGAAATCTTCTCCGCATGTAAACAGTTATATCCGGCTTGTTCTAGACTAACTAATAATCCATCAGCCAAGTTTTTATCATCTTCAACAAGAAGCAACGTCTGTTTCACAAGGTATCTCCAAAATAAATGTTGTTGGTGGCCCGACTAGAGACATCTTGCCTCCCATTCTCCCAACCATTGATTCTACTATTGTTAAACCTAGGCCTAAACCACTTTTACTGACGAAGGGCTTACGTAGCTGACGCCAGTCTTTCTGTATCAGCACACCCTGATCGATGACCTTGAACGTAACCATATGACTTGACGTCGTTACATCCAACTGCACGGGGGCAGTACCATATTTAATGGCATTTCTTAGCAAATTATCTATACAAGTTCCCAACCAATAGACATTTAATTTCGCTGCAACATCCTGATTGATTGAGAAATGAATAGATGATTCAAATTCTTCCTCTAATTTATATTCTAACCACTCAGCGACTGACGGTACCCAATCCACCGCTAAAGGTTTGGTATCAGACTGTAAATAATCTTTACTGGCCTCTGCCAACTGCCTCAGACGGCGGGAATCTTCACATAATCGCCGAAATTCATCATAAACAGTTTCGGGAAGCCGCTCAAACTCTCGTCTGAATCCTTCAACAGTCAGTGAAAGGCTGGCAATTGGTGTCCGCAATTCATGTGTCAATATCTGTAAAATAAGCATGCGGCTTCTCAGTTCAAGCCGCTTTGTATTCCAACGATAGACAAACCAACTAATCACTAATAAAACATTGAAAGCAACAAGGCCAACGAGGATATAACGTAAAATATCCGATTGGTCTTCTTCTTCCCAACACAAGTTACCGCGTCGAACAAAACAAGTTGAATCCTCATTATTGACATAACTGAAGACTAAACCCGCCTGTTCGGCATTATTCTTCCACACACGATCAGCAAAAACGTAATACCGATCACCTTTTCTCAACCAAAGCTCATCTTGCTCACTAAACATTGAGTCACCTGAGATTAATGAGGTGACCGAGTCACTGTCCATCCGCTGCAAACGCCCTAATAAAGTATCTTCGGGTGCTTGAGGACGCTCCTGAATATGCATATAACCTTTTAGCTCATCATAAAGCTTAGGGTATTTTTTTACATATCGTGCAGCATATGTTCCCCCACCCGGATGAATCAAAGCGCTTCTGGCAAACCAACGCAGCGGGAGCTTCGTCCCTTTACACATCGCCCGGGTAAAAACCAGCGGCTCTGTCGTTAAAGGGCTCAGCGGTAAGTTGCCGGTACAATGCTGCGCTAAAGCGTAAAGCTGCTGAATATCTTTCAAAGGATATTGAAATGTCTGAGGCAGCATAGATTCGGGTGTAATAAGTCTTGTGGCATACTCCGCTTCTATTTTTCTCAAATCATATGAGACAAGTGCCTCATTATATCGAAACAAGGATATAAAATTATCGATTCTTGCTGGCAAAGAGTCCGCATATGCATATGGAATAGTAAACATGAACAACAGCACGAATCGTTTTAATATCATTTTTTATGTGACTCTATATTCTCAGGCAAGTTTCATGATCCGGTTAGCATTATGACAAAAATAGTTACCTACGTGTTATGCCGGTGTCAATAATGTGCCCCCTAAATAAATAAAGCCAGCATTATTGCTGGCTTATATTACAAAGTTTTCTACTGTTTTTTAGTCGTGATTAA